>JAFGVO010000250.1 GCA_016937935.1 Deltaproteobacteria bacterium
GGATTGATTTTTGTATGACCGATCCCGAACTGAACAGAACCTTTGGAACAACACCATTTATTGAATGTGAAGAACCTTCGGAGAGTGCACTTTTTGTTGATGGTTCAATGTTCGATAGAAACCCTTTAAGTCTTGCCTATAATATTTCGAAGGGAGGTATCAGTTTAACTGATGGGAAATATCATTTTAATGATGAACCAGATGTTACATCCGGGCGTCTTCCTAAAAATTCCTATTTCTGGTACATAGACGCTCTTAATAAATCTTATCCAAATTATAAGGCCGAAGAGGAGTATCATCCTGTTGAGGCACTTTTTCCAACATTCGGATCATATTCTCAGGGCTTTGTAAGATCTGCTCAGTCTAAAGAGATTTATATGCTTATTGATCAGCATCCGGAGGTTAAAAAAAGAATTTTTCTTACCCAGAGGGATTATCCCGCAGCTAGCGGGCTTCTGGCCAATTTTTTTGGATTTTTTGATCAGAAACTAAGAATTTTTGATTTTTATCTGGGGATGTACGATGCACACAGATATTTTAAAAATAATGTTCTTAAGCGGATTTACAAAATAGCCAGACAGAGTTCTCAAACAGGTAAAATAAATGTTCATTATCCCGAACTCACAATAGAGGCGTTCAGGGAGAAATCATGGCGTCCGTACAGGTGTCTTCAAGGTGTTATGAATCAGTCCGATCACATTAATGCTGTTCAATGTCAGGGAGACGAGTTAAGAAATTTCAGGATACTTCTGCAGATTTCAATGAATAGACTTTATGACGGATGCAGTGTTTTAAATTATGATCAAAGTATTGAAAACATTCAGTGCAAAATGGCAATGAGCGGTAAAAAACCATCCATTATTCAGAATGTATACTCCGGTGATTTTGACAGTCAGTGGCAAAGAAGAGGCAGTGAAACAGAGTTTCAATATACCATGCGTCTTTTGCAGATTTATGGATTCGAATATACTGATCTCAAGCTGGATAGAGATGAGGGCTGGCTTGCCATGTCAAGAATCAGGGAGATACTTGCCGGTGCACTTGATGAATATGCAAAGAAACTTCCACCAGCAGAAAGTATTGTAATCAGAGTAATTGGAAAGCCTGCCCTTAATTTTTTTAAATATCAGCCTCCCCAGACAATTGTTTATCTCGGGTTTGGAACTGTTGTTGCTTTTGGGCTTAGTTTTGCGGGCAAATACTCTCCGTCAAGATGGATTAGATTTAATTTAGGTCTGCAGGTAAAAGGTCTTACAGAGCTTTTAAGTCCAAGGGATAACGCCTTTACCTTTGCACCTCTGCTTGGTCTCGAATTTGAAAATACAAGGTGGTCAAATCCCGCACTTCAGCTAAGACTTGGTTTAAGAGCAGGATATCAGTTTTCAACAGAAGATTCTTTTCTTGCGGGGCAGTGCAATATAAAACTTATGCAGACAGATACTAGAGTATGCTCCGCACCACTGGCACAGACATTTTTAGCATTTACCCTTTTTGAAAGGGTTAGAATTGAAGGAGGGGTTGAATGGTTTCCATATTTTATGTCCCACATGAATGATAATAATAAAAATATTTTTAACGGTTTTATTGATGTAGGCTGGCAATGGATTTCGCCATTTTAAATAAAGGATAATTTTATGGATGAGGTAAAACTTGTTGAGAGTGTAAGGGATATTAGAAAAAAAATTGAGGATGCATTAGCCAGGGATATTGTTGGTCAGAAGGATGTTGTTGAACAGCTTTTAATTGCCCTGTTTGCCAAGGGACATGTTCTTATTGTAGGAGTTCCCGGGCTCGCTAAAACCATGATTGTTAAAGCTCTTTGCAACACCATGTCTCTTCAGTTCGGGCGAATTCAGTTTACCCCGGATCTTATGCCCTCAGACATAACCGGAACTGATATTTTAAGTGAATCAAAAGAGGGACTTCGTGAGTTCAGATTTTTAAAAGGTCCTCTGTTTTGTAATCTGCTTCTGGCTGACGAGCTTAACAGGACACCTCCTAAAACCCAGGCAGCTCTTTTGCAGGCCATGCAGGAGGGGGCTGTAACAGCGGGGGGGAGAACATTTGAACTGCCAAGGCCTTTTATGGTATTTGCAACTCAGAATCCAATTGAGCAGGGCGGGACATATCCTCTTCCAGAGGCCCAGCTTGACCGTTTTATGTTTCAGGTTCATATTGATTATCCAAATTTATCTGATGAACTTGAAATTGTAAGGCAGACTACAGTTGAAGTTAAAGAGGCTGTAAAAAGTGTTGTTTCTATTAAAGAGGTTATTGATATTCAGAATATTGTTCCAAAGGTTCCATGCGCTGATTACATAATAGAAGGTGCCGTAAAGTTAACCAGAATGACACGGCCCGGAAAAGATTCTCCCGATTTTGTAAATGAGAGTGTAAGGTGGGGTGCCGGTCCGAGAGCTGCCCGGATGCTTATTTATGCTGCAAAAGCCAGAGCAGTGCTTCTTGGAAGGTATGCAGTTGATTTTGAAGATGTTGTCGCACTTTCAAAAGGTGTTTTAAGACATCGTATTATTTTAAATTTTGATGCGTCCTCCAAAGGTATTACGCCGGATGCTATTGTTGAAAAGCTGGTGGCAAAAGCCAGGCCATGATTTCGTTTAAGTCAAAAAACAGTCAGTCAGATTTTTTGACTGATGAAAAAGTTTTAAGCTCTTTAGCAGGCCTTGAACTACTGGTAAAAAAAACAGTTGAAGGAATACGGGGAGGTATTCATCGGGCAGCGACAAGTGGCTCCTCGGTTGAGTTTTCAGAGCATTTAAGATATTATCCGGGGCAGGATTTAAAAAATGTCGACTGGAAGGCGTTCGCAAGGACAGACCGATACTTTGTCAAAAGTTATGAGAAAGAGGCTCGTCTTTTGGCAATGAATATTTTAGATTGCTCGGGATCAATGAATTACAAAGGAAGCAGAACCGAATTTTCAAAATTTGATTTTTCTAAAATTATATCCGGTGCCATTTCATATCTCCTTTTAAAACAAGGGGATTCTGCAGGGGCAATTTTTTTTGCAGATGATATTTTATCTACAGTTCCCATTGACAGCAGGCCGGAGCACCTGATGTTTTTA
>JAFGVO010000251.1 GCA_016937935.1 Deltaproteobacteria bacterium
AAAGAGACAGGAGATTTTATATGGCAACTATAGATTTTGGCGGAGTAAAAGAAGACGTTGTAAGACGCAAAGAATTCCCGGTATCAAAGGCCAAAAGAGTTTTAAAAAATGAAACAATTGCAGTTATCGGATATGGTGTTCAAGGTCCTGCACAGGCTTTAAACATGAAAGATAACGGCTTTAACGTAATAGTTGGACAGTCTAAAGCATTTAAAAAAGATTGGAACCGCGCTATTAAAGACGGGTTTGTACCTGGCGAGACTCTTTTTGAAATTGAAGAAGCTGTACAAAAAGGAACAATCATATGCTATCTTGTATCAGATGCAGCTCAGAAAAAAATATGGCCCCAGGTCAAGAAAAATCTCAACCCCGGAGATGCTCTCTATTTTTCACACGGATTTTCAATAGTATATAAAGAGGATACAAAGATAGTTCCCCCAGAAGATGTTGATGTAATTCTTGTAGCTCCAAAAGGTTCCGGAACCTCTGTTAGAAGAAACTTCCTTAACGGCGCAGGAATCAACTCAAGTTATGCTATTTTTCAGGATGCAACCGGCAAAGCGGAACAGCGTTGTCTTGCAATGGGTATCGGTGTTGGGTCAGGTTATCTTTTTCCAACAACTTTCCAGAATGAAGTTTACAGCGATCTTACCGGTGAGCGCGGTGTTCTCATGGGAGCTCTTGCAGGAATCATGGATGCACAGTACGAAGTTCTTCGTAAAAATGGCCACAGCCCAAGCGAAGCTTTTAACGAAACTGTTGAAGAACTCACTCAGAGCCTTATCCGTCTTGTTGATGAAAACGGAATGGACTGGATGTATTCAAACTGCAGTGCAACAGCTCAGCGCGGTGCCCTTGACTGGAGACCTAAATTCAAAAAAGCTACACTTCCTGTATTTAAAGATCTATATGCAGCAGTTAAAAACGGAGACGAGACACGCAGAGTTTTAAGAGTTTGCGGCGCTAAAGACTACCAGGAAAAACTTGATAAAGAACTCAGTGAACTTGGAAACTCAGAAATCTGGGCAACCGGCAAAGCTGTTCGTTCTCTTCGCCCTAATGCTCAGGCAAAAGTTATCACAAAAGATACAAAAGGTGTTTCCGGCCGTAAAGGTAACTAACATTTTTTTCTCAATATTATCCCTAAAAAATCATGTATAATTCTGATGACCCCATATTCAATACTGTTGAAATTGGAGGACATAATTTTCCCGGAACATGGCGGTACATTCTCCACCCCGATTTTATTAATCTGAAAATTCCAAAAGAGAAACTTGCAGACTGTACAAACTGTCCGATGGTGATCCTTAATAATTATAACCCTCAATATAAGTGCTGTACTCATTTTGCCCAGATTCCAAATTTTCAAATTGGTCTGGCATTAAAAGATCCAGCCTCAAGAGTGATTGCTCAAAATGTTATAGACAATGGCCTTGCTCTTCCAACAGGAATTGAGATTACGCCACGATATTATATTGAATCGATTGGGGCTCATAAGAAAAATCTCTTTGGAAAAAGCATTGAAATTCTATGTCCGTTTATGGATCGTTCAAAAGGCATGTGTACAATTTATCCATATCGAACTGTTATATGCACCACTTTTTTCTGTGGGCATGATCATTGTAAAAATGGAATATTGTACTGGGAAAAACTGTCCGAAATGGCCCACCATGCAGAACGTGCTATAACGCAATGGAGTATGAAAAAAAGCGGGATGAATATTGAACGCTACATGGAGCGGCTTGATGATTTATCAGAAAGTCTCGGCGAGCTTTCAGGAATACCAAGTTATGCATGGTCTAAAAAAGCAAGGGAGTACCTTTATGGAAGCTGGTTTGGAAAAGAGGCAGAGTTTTTTGAAAAATGTGCAGATCATGTAATGGCTCACCGTGGTGATTTATGGGAAATTGGATGCAGTCAGGACATTATTGAAGCACTCCATTTTGAAGAAGCCGTTGATAATTTACTTAACATTCAAACTGTTGACCAGGCAAACGGGCAAACAAACGGGGAAACCTGCAATGACCATTTTATAAATCATGATTCTTCAGACGATGATTTTTCACTAGTTGAGCTTTGGGAAAATTTAAACCATGCAACAGATAAACTTTATAAACTTCCACAAAACGGACAGATACTTTCTTTTAATAATGAGGCTGAAATAAAAGAAAACAAGATGGATTCTCCCTTGAATACTCTTTTTAAAAACAGACCGTTTTATGTAACTCTAATCAGTAAAACAGGAGATGAACCTGTTACCATTTTTTTAACAAGTGAAGAAAAAGAGGCTTTAAGTCTGTTTTTGAAACCTGTTAAAATTGAAAATTCAATATTTAACAGTATCAAGTTTTTAAAAATTGAAAAACCAGAAGAGTTTATCAGCAAATTTATAGGATGTAATATTTTAATAATTCAAAATCAGCTTAATGATTAAGTCGTAACGCATCACCACGATTAAAACTTATATTTCGCCCGATAGATTTCATCCTTAGAGACATGCAGCCCACACACTGCTGCCCGGACTCATCAAGACAGATTTTACCCGGATAAAGAAGATAGTTGGCTTTAACTGAAACGGGGGTAAGATTTGGCATAAGAACATTTGCACCATGCTCAATCATCTTCTCCCTGCCCGTCTGATCAATACTTCCTGCTGCTGTTGTTGCAGGTATATGAGCAAAAGGGAGGGCAAGTCTAAGCATGCTTACACATTTTAATGCAATGTTAATATTTTCACCCGTCAAATTACCTAAAGGGGTATCAGGGTTCGGTATAAAAGGACCAATACCAACCATATCAAAATTAAATTCACTGCATATCTGAAGGTTTTTAATCAGAATTTCATCAGTCTCTCCAGGGAGCCCTGTCATAAAACCTGACCCTACCTGATAATCAAGCTCTTTTAAATCTGAAAGCATTCCAAGTCGTTTACTTAAAGATTCGCCACACTTTAAATAGCTGTAATTTTTTTCATCCGATGTTTCAAATCTTAAAAGATATCTGTCTGCTCCTGCAGATTTCAACTGCAAAAGTTCATCCCTTTTAAGCATGCCGGAACTTAAAGTGACTGCGCATTCTCCATTGGTTGAAGTTTTAATTTTTTCAACAATTCTACACTGGGTTTTAACATCAAAAACCGGGTCCTCCCCACCCTGTAGAACGAAAGTTCTAAACCCTGCAGCAAACCCGTCATTAACAAGTTGCAGAAGCTGCTCTTCATTAAGGCGATATCTTGTTATTTTATCATTTTCAGCTCTAATGCCACAATAGAGACAATCCTGCGTACAGTAATTGGAATACTCTATAAGACCTCTTAAAAGTACATCTTTACCATGAACAGCGAGAGTTAGATCTGAAGCCAGTTTTTTTAATTCATCATCAGATTTTCCAGTAAAAAACGTATAGATCTCATCAACATTTAAGGGGGTTATACTATTTTTATCAGACACTATAAATTCTCGTTAATTTTCATTTTCAGGTTTACTCCAGGATTCTGCGTATTCACTTAAAACAGCAATTTTAACCTTTGAATTTTTATATGCATTAAAAGCTAAAAAAATAATAGCCGCCACAAAGACTATTGAAAAAAGTATTTTCAGTATTTCAAAAATCTGCCCGGCATAAGGAACAGCTGACAAAATTGATAACAGAAAAAACCCCAAAATCCATCCGGTCCATAAAAACATGGATAACAGTGCTGTATATCTGACAAATCTGTTTTTCAATTCTGCAAATATAAAAGGAAGCCCAAAAAGTGCCGCCAGCAGTGAAGAAATATTTTGATTCAGTTTTAAACTGGAACTTTCAATATTAACCTTTTCAAACTCAATCAACTTTGTTTTCAAACTCATCAAAATGCTCCATTGTGGAAATATCATCAAATATTCCTGGAATAATCGAATTTTCACCGTCATTTAACACAGAGATTTCATCTGAGACAAAGGGTTTTGCAATTTTTTTATCATCAATTGTAAAAAGAGGAACCGATTCAACAGATCTGCTGTTACTGTTCCATCTTCCAAGGGCAGGAATATGTCCGCTTATTTTTACAAAGGTCATTTTTCTTGCATCGCTTATTATTCTTGACCATGGATTTGCAGTATGTGTCCATGTTCCGCTATTTGCATAAATAGTACCTTTGGAATCAACGGTTCTTAAATCAACATTATGACTGTGACCCATTACAACAATGGGAACATCAAACAGATCCCCAAGGGATTTTGCGCTTTCTATAATGATCTTTTCTCTGTCATTGCTTGAAAATCTCAGCCTTTTTCTAAGATGTCCCCACAGCCATACCCCGCCGACAATTGAAGATGCAGCAAAAACAGAAGTAAGAAATGCGGCAGTAAAAGAATTAACAGGCATTTCCTGAAGAAATCCAAATATTAGCATCCAGAGAAAAATGAGAGAAAATCCCAACATGAAAAACCACATTCCACGCCTCACAAGTGGTTTCATGGCCTGTTTGGCTATTGTCAGTCTGTTAGATTTCTCTGGAAAAATCTTTAAAGCATTCCATTTGTAAAATTTATCCAAGAGACCAGCTTTTTCAGCAATCTCTTTTTGTGCCTCATTTAAATTTTCAAGCTCATCTTTAGACTGAAGTTCCCTCGTTCCTTCTCCTGAAAATCCAGCCAAACGTTAAGGAATTCAAGAAGATAGATTTTTATTACCCTGTCTTTTTG
>JAFGVO010000252.1 GCA_016937935.1 Deltaproteobacteria bacterium
AATGAATAAAAGAGTCCTTTTTATAAATAAAAATAAAGTAATAAACATTGTAATAATACTATCCTTCATTTTATTTGCCGGTTGTGATTTAGGTCTGGGAGAGGAAGAGAAAGATACCGTTAAACCTAAAGGTCCAATTGCTGCACTTTTTTATCTGGGGGGCACTCTTCCAGAATTCAGCGGAGAATCAAACCCGTTTTCAGGGCAGGAAATGTCACAATTCACATTGAAAAAGCGAATTGAAAAAGCATCAACAGATCTTCTTGTTCAGGAAATTGTAATACACATGGGAGCAATTGGAACAGGCTGGGCAAGAGCTTCTGAAATTGAGGACATTCTTAAAAATGCCGCAAAAAAGAAACCATTAACATGTATTATTGAATCTGCTGATAATAAAACCTATGCAGTTGCAGCATCGAGCTGTCCTAAAATATCCATTGCTCCAGCTGGAAGTGTTGACATCATTGGACTCGGTATGGAGTCACTCTACCTGAAAGATCTTCTTGATATGATTGGTGTAAAAGCTGATATGCTCCATGTGGGAAAATATAAAAGTGCAGCTGAAAACGTAACACTAAATGAGATGTCCGATGAAGCAAGAGAAGCTTCAAATTCACTTTTATCAGATATCAATTCAAGATTTATCAGCCTGATTGCCTCATCACGAAAACTGCAAAAAGATAAGATAGCTGCAATTATTGATAATGCACCCTACACTGCAAATCAGGCAAAAAAGGCCGGACTCATTGATAATGTGGAATCAATTGGTGCAGTTTTAAGCCGCCTTAATAAAAAATACAAAGGTGGCGTGGTTTCCAACTATGGAAAATCCGAACCGCAAAAATTTGATTTCACATCAATTGTTAAAATGTTCAGTGGTGATAAAGAAGACAAACAGAAAGACAATGCCAGTAAAATTGCCATCATTCCTGTACTTGGAACAATAAATAGCGGACCTGCAGCCAACAACTTTTTAGGGGGAGAGTCCTCTGTTCACGACCTTGAACTCATCAATATTCTTTTACAGGCTGCAAATGATGATTCTGTAAAAGGGGTAGTTCTTAGAATTGACAGCCCTGGAGGAAGCGCCCTTGCCTCTGATAATATCTGGGAAGCTGTAAGAGAGCTTAAAAAAAGAAAACCCGTGGTGACATCCATGGGAGATGTTGCCGCTTCTGGGGGATACTATATTGCTTGTGCCACTGATTATATTTTTGCAAACCCCGACACTATCACAGGTTCAATTGGCGTAGTGGGAGGAAAAATTGTAATTGGTGAAGCCCTTGAAAAACTTGGAGCCCATAAAGATGGTGTAATGCTGTCAAAACGCTCTGCAATTATGAGTCCCTTTACTCCATTTTCTGAGGATGAAAAAAAGACTGTCTACCTATCAATGGAGAGAATGTACAAACTCTTTGTAAATAGAGTTTCTGAAGGTCGCAATTTAAAAGAGGCGGATATTTTAAAAATTGCAGAGGGAAGAGTCTGGACAGGAAGTCAGGCATTAGAAATTGGTCTTGTTGATAAAATGGGTACACTTGAAGATGCAATATCAAAAGCTAAAGTTCTTTCTAAAACCAAAGGTGTAAAAGCCGTACTCTACCCGAAACCCAAAAGTTTTATGGAGACTTTAGGAGAGCAGCTTTCAGGGCAGGATGTAACCTTAAAATACATTAACAGCTTTAAAGCCGGCAGAGCCGCCCTCTCTTTCGGATTACTATTATCCCGAAACAAGGTACTTGCATTTTCACCATATCTTTATGAAATTGAGTAAATGAGTGTTAATGAAGTCAATATTTCCGGCATAGGAATTCATAAAGGCAAACCATCATCTTTAAGAGTTGTGGAAAAAGTAAATAAAGGGATTACCTTTTACTCTCCAGCGGGAAAAATTGAACTGTCTCCAGAGGTTGTAGTTACAGATATAAACAGCATTCACCTGGCTACTGTCTTAAAAGCGGGCAGTGCAGAAATTTCAACAGTTGAACATCTTCTTGGTGCTCTTGTACAATTTGCCGGTGGCGCTGACATATATGTTTCAAGTGATGAAATTCCAATTTTAGACGGGAGCGCTCTTCAGTTTTACAACGCTTTTATTAAAGCAGGATTTTTACCGGGAATTAATCCAATAGCTTTAAAAAAAGAAACAAGTATTTCATTTAATGATTCCAAAGCAATTATCAAGCCTGTTAAAAATTTGAATGATGCTGTTTACAATATTATTCTGGATTATTCAAATCCCTTTTTAGGAGAGCTTACATATAGTTACAGACCATTTACCGACTCATTTTTAACGTCCATTGCACCTGCAAGAACTTTTGCACTTGAAAAAGATGTTAAAACAATTATCAACATGGGGCTTGGAAAAGGAGGAAGTCTGGAAAACACAGTTATTATCAGCGAAAACGGTCCATTAAATCCTGACAAAATGAGATTTAATAACGAACCTGCACGACATAAAATGCTAGATCTTATTGGGGATCTTGCAACTCTAAACGGACTTCCAAAGGCATCTATTACTATTACAAAACCTGGACACAAAATAAATGCAATGATCGCAAAAGAGATCTTCAAAATGCAAACAGATTAAAAAGAGCTGTATCGCCTTAATACTGACGCTGCAAATGAAGGAGATTTTAAAAAAAAGGGAGCACTATTTAAAATAAATGCACCGACTTCAGGTTGTGAAAGAATATGGTCTGTTTTTCGATGATACCTGCTTAACTTTTTTAAAATCTTTGACGAGTAGTTTTTTTGAGTCGCCTCTTTGGCTACTTCTTCTCCGGAAATAATAGCCTGCCCTATCCCCTCCCCTGTTACCGGTGAAGCAAAACCGCCGGCATCACCTGCTAAAAAGATATTATCTCTTCGATGCCCTAAATATTTACAGCCAATAGAACCTCCCTGCACTCTGCCTTTACTACTGTCTATACCAATATCTTTCAACCATAAATCAAAAGAGCTGTTAAGAAGCTTTCCTCCATTTTTTACAAGGGGAATACCACATCCAATTTTTAAACTGTCGCCCACAGGAAAAATCCAGCCATACCCGTTTAGAAACTTATTAAAATCAAAATAGACAGATGGAGTATTTTTTAAATCAAAACTCCCCTTAATATGCTCTTTTTTAATAACCAGCTGTATTGCAATAACTCCGATGGCGCTGTTAATGCCAAGATGTTTTCGAACTACTGAGTTTGGTCCGTCTGCACCAATAATAATTTCAGATAATATTGATTCATCACCAACTAAAACAGTATTGCCGTTGATAGACCTGCATCTCTTTCCCAAAATTATATCAGCACCTTTATCCTGAAGCCTGGCCAGCATTTTAGATGTCCACAAGGTTCTGTCTGCAACTGCCATATATGATTTATCACTATTAATTGCTGCAGAAAAATATGGGCTGATTACCTTAAGTTTTTTGTGATGTTCAAAACAGGAAGCTATGTCATCATCAATAAAGCTTAAAGCACTCTCTGTAAGCCCTCCTCCGCAAGCCTTGTTGCCGGGTTTAATATCTTTTTCGACAATTAAAACTTTGATACCATGATTTAATAAATAGTTTGCAGCGCCAATTCCCGCGGGTCCTGCGCCAATTATTACAGCATGGTATTTCATGAAAAAAGATTGGGATTAAAAAATCAAACCATCAGGGAAGGAGGCAGCCAAGTGCTTTGGCGTGCTCAATACATGCAGCAGGACGAGATTTTCCGCTACAGTTTTCTGTCCAGTCTTCTTTCTTGTTACCGTCAAGATCCAGATTACAAGTTGTTCCAGCTTCTCCACTCATTGGACAACAAGCAGGCTCCGCATTGTGTGCAGGATCATCTTTGGTAGCTTCGTCAAAAGTAACTTCGTTGCAATCATATGGTCCGTTACCATCGTTATCTAAATTGTCACCGCAAACCTTAGCACTGTTTTCCTGACAATTGGGATCCTCAAACTTAAACTGCTGTAGACAATTAATATCAGTACTTAAAGCGGTACCAATCAGGTCACGTGCTGATTTTGTAAAAGAGAGATCGTATTTGCACTTAAGAGGACATTCGCCGACATCAACAGTGTCAGAGCATCCTTTGCAGTAATGACAGCTCTCATCTTCACAATCAGTTTTACCATTACCGTCGTTATCTTCGTTATCTCCACATGCATCAGCAAAATTTTCTGCACCTGTTGCATCATTTTCACAATAGAACCATCCAAAATCATTAGCTTTATAAGCTTCTATTTGATCAGAAGCTTCAGCACAATCAATAGGCAGTTCAAGTTTGGGAAGAGTACATGCAATAACCTTCTGGTCAGAACCTTTAGCTGTTACATCTTTACCCTCATCAGCCCATTTAACACCAGCAGGACAGGTTGTACCACTAAATGTTGAAACAACATTACAGTTTGCAGTACGGGTTGTTGCATCCCATGAAAGCCTTTTGTCATAGCATGAGCTATTCATGTTTTCAGCAATAAGAGAGGCAATCTCCTCCATGGCAGGTGACCAGTCAGGATTGCAAATGGAATAAACATAGCTAAGATTACCATACAGCCGTGCCATTTCAACATAGCGGGTTCCAGGCTGAGCCCCTGTGAGTAGAGTTGTTCCATCATCAGCAAAACGTTGGCAGGCATACTCGTAATAAGTAGCAGTACCTCCTGTTGCCTGAAGTCTGTCCTCTGTCTGAGGGTTTCCCATTGTTCCTCCATTTACAAGTGTAGCATCAAGACAGTCAGTAAGCTCTGTACCTTTGCCCTGACATGCGTCAACAGCAGGAACACCAACAATTGCAGCAAATAAAATTGAAGCTTTAGCTGCTGCAGCACCGGAAACCTGTGCTTTTGCGGCCTCATACTTTTCTTTCAAATCTTTAGGTTCATAAAGAAACTCAGGATGCATTCCACATGCAATATTAATCTTGGTATAGTCATATTTCTGAACTTCATCAGTGGCAAAAAGACCAGGTCCATCTTTCATGGAACAATCCTCTTCATCAGACACTATGAGAATAGTCAAAAGAGACTTTTCACGCATAAATCTGGTTTCGTCGGTTCCAGCAAGGCCTGGTCCATTAACACTTGCAGATGCAGCCATTAACTGCTGCTCAAATCCACAACCTTCTCTACCAACATTAGCCATACAAGCAGTTGCAAGAGCAAGATTATCACTTGTCCAATTAGGAGAAGCAATATCATCATTAACCTCTAAATAAGTCATACTTGCACTTTTAGGTGATGGTGCAGAACAGGAAACATCTGTTACTCCTCCTGAAACACATGTACCAACCCCTTCGGCGTTAACATTTTCACAAGTCCAGGCCGGAGGACACTGAACAGCTGAATCACATGGAATTACACCCTCCTGAATTGAAACAACTGCACCGCCTAAATAATCATCAATAAATGCACCGTTGTCTCCCAAAGGATTGGCACATTTAGGATCAGCAATTGGAAAACCATCAGATGCTTGATTATATGGATTTCCTGCAGAAGAAAGCCCCATATCCGAAGTGGTAATAGCTATACGAATATCATTAACATCACCTTTTTTTATTGTCGAAGTTGCATCGATTGGGTTCATTAATGAGTTAACAAGAGGGAAAAAAGCAGTCGCAAGCATAGCCTGCTCTTCTTCCATGGAGTTTGAGTTATCCACAACAACAAGAATATCCACACCCTCAAGTGATGTAACATGTGCCTCACTAGATTGAAGTTCTGTAGGAACAGGACAAACCGGCGCAGGGGTTCTATCCATGCATCCCAGAGACAAAAGTGATGCACCTGTTAAAAGCACAGTTAACATTAAGACTATTTTTTTCATGATTCTCCCTCCTTAGGTGGAGTTAAATAAAACCAATTAAATTGGTAAGCATACTATAAGTATTAGTTGCATAAATCAACCGTTACAGCCATATTATAATAAATATTTTTCAATTAATGTCATTTTTTTCAAACAATTACACTCACCATGAAAAAATAAACAAATAGTTTAAAATTATTAAAAAAAATACAAATTCACAGTTATATATATCAAAAATTGAATAATCTGTAAATTTTAATACATGCCTTTTATGCAATTATCAAATAGAAATTTTACATCATTTATTGTTATTTGCAAGCTTACATTGAAAAATCTAAAAAATCATACCTTATAAAATAATGGCTAAAATCAAAAAAAACGCCGGGAGGGGTTAAGCTTCCGGCGTTAAAAATTTCTTTTTTATTTCTCTTTTTTGCTGGTTTTATTTCATTTTAAAATAACACCGGCAGTCTGGAGAAATTAGATACCAAAGATACCTACGATCTCTGCCTGACCTTTGATTGTTGCAGCACCTGTTGTACCAGCATTTTTCAGCATTGTACCTGCTTCAACAACAGCACTTCCAAGACAACCAATTTTGAAAACTGGAATATCAATATTAAGGTCGCCATCAATAACTGCATTTCCTACAGATTCTAAAGAGGCTGCAATACTTACAACTGGAGGCTCGATACCGATAGAAGCTGCATAATCAGCATCAACGAGAGCTTTCATGTTGGCCATACCTTTAGCAATTGAAGCAACTCCGTTTGCAACTGCTTTAATGCGGGCTACAAACTCAGCCTGTGCTTTTGCCTGTGCTTCAACACTTAAAGAACCGTCAACTTTAAAGTTGTACTCAAGAGCAAGTGTTGGAGGTGTGCACTCTACGTTTGCTGATGCTTCTGCCTTAGCAGATGCCTGACAATCAGCAGTTGCACTACAATCTGCGGAACATGAAGGAGGTGTAGCCTCACCCTCACAAGAACCTCCACAGGAACCTGAACAGGAACCTTCACATTTTACTTCGCCTTTGCACTGTACATCTGCAGTGACTTCTGCTTTACATGAACCATTACAAGTTCCCTGACAGTCTACGTGACCTGGCTCGTACTCACAAGAACCATTACAAGTTCCGTCACATTGAGCTTTACCCTGCATTGTACAAGAAGCATCACACTCTCCATCACATTTACCTGCACAGGCAATACCATCTGCAGTTGATCCGTCACATGTTCCTGTACAATTTCCGTCACATGTTCCTGAACACTCGGCACCGGCTTCAACTGTACATGTACCCGAGCATGTACCCTGACATGCAACACTAGGACCTTCTACATCACAAGTTCCTTCGCATGTTGCTTCACATTTACCTGAAGCTGAAAGCTCAACTTCACATGATGCTGTACCTTCGCACTCTGCATCACAAGAACCTGAACACTCACCTTTACACTCTACTGAAAGCTCGCCTGGATCACACTCTACATCACAACCAGCAGAAGCTTCACAGCTTGCCTGTGCTTCAACAGCAACACTAACGTTTGCTGAACATTTTGGGGGCTCAAATTTAACGGTAATACCGGCAGAAGCACCACCTTCAACATTGGCATTAAGATCTCCAGTGATTTGAGCTTTAACAGCAGCAACAAGATCAGCTGTAGAACCTGCTTTTAATTCTGCAAGAGTATCAGCATCAACATAAAGTTCTGCAATAGCCAGCAAATCACCTTTGAAATTAGCATCAATTTTTCCCATTGATGCATCTAATGATCCAATAGCTTTAAACAGACCGTCCACACGACCGTCTCCTGTAAATGATACAGCACCATCGGCAACGCTTCCGCATTCACCGCAAAGAGCTTCACTGCCATCTTTTGCTGCATCAGCAGCATCCGAACAAGCATTACCCATGTTCATTACGAACAGCATGCTAACAAGCAAAATAAGTTTAGTTTTCATTGTTCTTCCTCCTAGGAAAAGTTTTTCGTCAGCAGACAAGGCCTCACCTGCAGACATTTATTGTTTAATTTTCAATTTTCAAATTTAAACGATTATTGCTAACCGCAATTTTATAATTATTCAAGAAATTCTTTGTATATAATTTAATATAACTCAATTTAATGCCTTCAATTTTACTCCTTGCTAAAAAACGCATAGTTTGAGTATTTAAATCTGACTATAATTCACAACTAATATTCAAAGAACAATCTTAAATAATCTTAAATAATGTTAAATTTTATCAAATTTCTTTTAAGTTTGCCCCAATTTTTTTCAAAAACTCTATTTTATTATCCAGAAGATTCAAAAATGGCACCATTCCTATAATAAAACCGGAGCTGAAGTGCTCTTTTATACTCTCAATAATTTCATTTTCAATTTTATATTTCAAATTCCACTCAGAAATGATCTCCCCAATCTCATCAGACATATTTTCACACAGCTCTTTTGGAATCTCGCTCTCTATACCTGGATATGTGCATCTGTTAAAAACAATACCATCAACATGATAACCAAGAGCTTTAACGCTATTTTCAAGTGAAAAAATTTCCCTTGAGGCATTACGCTCCAATGATGAAATTATAATAACCTTAATATCATTGCTCCTTAGAATCAGATCCATATGGGATGCCTCTTCTATAAAACTCTTAAAAAGGTGTGACAAAGCATCTACAAAATCGATAATTTCAACAAAAAGCTGTGCACCTGTTATGGCTGACAATGTGTTAAAAAGAGAAAAAGACCATTTTCCCACAAAATTAAATCTGCTGTTTTTAGATAAATATGCCTTTTGCATCATCTTAACAAGAGGACCGTTTAACGCGGTTTTAATTTTTGCCGGAGCTTTAAAAAAATTAAGACAGTTATCAATCGGAGGAGTATCAAGAACAATCAAATCATAATTGTTTTCATTAATAAGTGTACTCAATTTTTCAAGGGCCATATACTCCTGCATACCCTGAAGAGAACTTGAAACGTATTTGTATAGAGTATTATTGAGAAGCTTTTGTGCACTTTTGGTATTAGCTGATTTTTCGACAACCATTTTATCAAAAGCAGATTTGGCATCGAGCATTCCAATTTCAAGAGAGCCTTTGCTATATTCACATAACAAATCTGAAATATCTTTTAAGGAACCATCGTTTTTGTCTAAATCCACACCTAGTGCATCTGCCAGCCTCTTTGCGGGATCTATTGTAATGCAGGCAACCCGTTTTCCCGCATTTGCCTGATTGAGGGCAATTGATGCAGCTACAGTAGTTTTACCGGCGCCCCCTTCTCCAACACAAATCAGAGTTTGAACATTGCAGATTTTAGAGGATAAAAAGCTCATTTGTCCTTATTAAAAATTTTAAAACTATTATCTTCAAGTTCCAGAACAAGAGGAAGCGCAGATGATAGACCTTCAGAAGAAAATGCTTTAAAAGGAATAACCATATTTTTCTGATCCATATCATTATATAGACTGTTTTTTATCTGCTGCCTTGATTTGACACCACTTTTGATGATTTTCCCAAGAATATTTATATTATCATAGCCATAGGCCGAATAGACAGAGGGTTCACTTTTGTATTCATTTACAAATTTAAGAGAAAACAGTTCTGCACTTTTTGAATAATTCTTTTTAAAACCAACTACAAATCTTGCTTGTTGAAGATACCGCCCTGCCCTTTTAATGAGATCATCAGAAAAACCTGAAGATGGAACAAGAAAAATTGCACTTTTACTTTTATTATCACTCACTGATATTTGTGATGACCAGATATTGCTGGCTGCAAGAGCAGGGGCTGCAAGAGCCATCTGATTTGCGGTCAAAGGAAGAAAAAGTGTATCAAATTCACACATTGACAAATCTTTGGCACTTGATGAAAAATCAGTAACATCAGGTTTAAAAGATATTTCGCAACTAAAGCCTGTTGTCACTCCTCTTGATTCCATTTCAGATAAAAACAGTTTTTTCAATGTTCTGCCATATGCGTTATCTGGATACATAACAGCAATTTTGTGTTTTGTATCACCTGTTTCATTGGCAAAATTATCCTCATCGCCCTTAAGATTTAATGATTCTACAAGAGCTGCCACCTCAGTTGATGCTGTGGCAAAATTCCAGAAAATATAATCACCTGCTGTTGCCGGGCTGGTATTTGTTGATAATAATATCAAAGGAATTCCCATATTCTGTGCTGATTCTGATATTGCTTCAGCTGCTTTAAAATCCATCGGTCCAATTACAGCAGATACATGTTCTTTTCTTACCAGTTCATCAAATGCCAGGACTGCCTGATTACTATTGCTGCCACTATCTTTAATAACAATATTTAAAGGGAGCTGAGATTTTCCCAGTCTGTTATTCTTTGCACCGAGCATTATCCCTTTTAACACGTCCTGACCAACAAGTCTCATATTGCCGGTCAGTGGAAGCATTACTCCAACAGTATCAATATTTACACTCTCCTGCATTTCAACCATAAGCAGGATATTCTCAATTTCACTTACGTCTGCAGATTTAATAGTGCGAAGCTCTTTAACAATTTTTAAAACTTCATCATAAGCACGTCTGTCATATGTGAGTCTTGCCGCACGAACAAGATTAGCGGCCTTAAGCTCTGAATTATCATTAACAACCTCACTGGCTTTTAAAAGAATTTCTTCATCTTGTATTTTATCGGCAGCATCCAGATACTCTTTTAGCATGACACTTTTAGCATCATTATTTTCAGAAGCATCAAGATACTTTTCAAGCCATATTGTGCTGTTTATATAATCTTTCAAACTGGCTGCAGAATTATAAAGAGCATTTAGTATTTTCAAATTTTCATCATTGTCAGTAAACCTGCCTTCAAAGGATACAAGTATATTGTAAGCCTCTTTAAATCTGTTCTGATAAAAAAGTGCCAAACCTTTATACATTAGAGCATACTCATACACTCTGTCTTTTTTTCCTGATTTAAGAGCCTTATTTAAATACATTTCACTTTCAGTATACTCTTTTAATTCAAAACAGATCCGACCAAGGTAAAGATACACCTGAGATATAAGTTCATCATTGGAATATTTTTTTTCGAAATCTTTAAAAATCTCATCTGCCTTTTTAAAGTCCCTGTTTTCAAAATACTTCCGAGCAGATAAAAACAGTTGTTCAGCCTCAGCATTAGTAGATTTAACATCCATCTCTTTTGATGATGTAACAGGAGGAATATTTTCAGCTGTGCATGCCCAAATATTTAAAAGTGATAAAAGAATCAGTATATTTTTTAAACGCATTTTTTTCCCATTGTTTAATTTAATTTAATTTCTAATTTTATTGATACTAAAAGGGTAAACAGGTTAAAAATCAATCTATTTTTTGTAGGGCAGAACAATAAGAAAAGTGGCACCCTCAACACCAGGGTTCTCAACACATATTTTACCCTTGTGCACCTCAATCACCCGTTTGCAAAGTGCCAGGCCAAGACCTATACCTCTTTTTTTAGTGCTGAAAAATGGTGCAAAAATGTCTTCACTCAACTCAGCAGGCACACCTTTCCCATTATCATTAACTCTTATTTGAACATTATCATCATCAACAGTAACCGATATTGTTACAGTTACAAAAAGCTCACTTCCTTTAGATTGAATCCCATTGTTTATCAAATTCCATAAAACCTGTTTCAACTGACCCAAATCACCCATAATAAATAGTTCATTGCCCCGTGAACACTCAAACTTTATCTCACCATTAATACCACCGGCCTTAACTAAAGTAATAACATCTGAAATAAGCTGACAGAGATTAAACCTTTTTATTTCAATATTAACAGGTCTTGTATAATCGAGCATATCGTTTACTATACGCTCAATTCGTTTTAACTCTTTTTCTACAATTGCTGTTAATTTAATACTGCTTTCATCCTGATCAAATTTAGAGTTAAGCATCTGAAATGAACCGGACACTGCTGCAAGTGGATTCCTTATTTCATGGGCAAGGGTCGCAGCAAATTCTCCCATAACAGCCAGCCTTTTAGCCTGTTCAAGCTCCTTTAACAGCTCCTGCTTTCTTTCTCGTTCAATTTTTAAGCCCTCTCCGGCAACTTCAATTCTGGAAACCAGAATATTTACAAGAGCACCAACAAGATACATACTAAAAATATTAACAAGCAGATAATATATAAGAGTTATCCATTCAATATAAACATATACCTGTTCGTCAACAAACGGAATAAATCCCCGACCATACATCATTGCAATTATTACTAGTAAAACTGCTGAAATTGTCGCCTGAAAATAGGTTGCATTTTTGCCGATTACAATTGCTGCCACCATTATCCATAAGTGAAAAAGAAATGTAAAACCCGAAACAACTCCACCTGTCAGATAGACCAGAGAGGCGGCCAGAAGAGCATCACCAGAGAGCTGAATGTATGCGAGGAGATGAAGATTTTTTTTTTGCCTGTACCATAAAGCGTATAAAATTGTTAACACATATGTTGCGACAATAAGAGAAACTAGAAAAAATGATTTCTGCCCCGCTGTTGATGAAATCAAACTGTTATTTAAAAATACCGTTGATCCAAGAAGAACAGAAACTATCAATACTCTCAAAAGCATCACCCAGATAATGCGTGATTCTATTTCTAAACTTTGTTTATTATTTTTAAAAAATGCCAACGGCATGTTCGGACTATTCTATCGCGCCGGCAAGTTCGAAAATTGGCAGATACATAGCGATAACCATACCACCAACTACTGTACCAATGACAACCATCATAATAGGTTCGAGAGCGCTTGTTAAAGAGGCTACGGCAACATCTACCTCTTCATCATAAAAATCTGCAATTTTATTACACATAATATCAAGTGCACCGGTCTGCTCTCCAACAGCTATCATCTGTACAACCATACCGGGAAATATCTTGGCTGACTGAAGAGGCTCGGACATATTGCGTCCTTCAGAAATTCTATCTCTTGCAAATAATACCGCTTTTTCAACAACTTTATTTCCCGCAGCTTTTGCAACTGTATTTAACGCATCAATAATTGGCACACCTGATGATAAAAGAGTCCCGAGGGTTCTGGTAAACCTTGCAACTGCAATTTTTTGAACAACAGGTCCGACAACTGGAATAATCAGAAAAAACCTGTCCATCAGCATACGTCCCATTTCAGTTCGAACAAAAGCTCTATATCCCATAATAAAAGCAGCTATAACTATTACAAAAACATACCACCAGTGCTGAAAAGAGTCACTTATGCCGATAACCATCTGAGTTGGTTTGGGAAGAGCCTTATCTCCAAAATCAGCAAACATCTTTGCAAAAGTGGGAACAACAAATTTAAGAAGAACAAACACAACTACAAATGTAATAACCAGAACAACAGTGGGATAAACCATTGCTCCTTTTACTTTACGCTGAAGGGAATCATTTTTCTCAATATATTCAGAAAGACGCTTCATGATAGTATCAAGAATACCGCCCAACTCACCGGCAGCTATAAGATTAACAAAAAGAGTACTGAAGATTTTGGGATATTTTGCAAGTGCATCAGAAAAGGTGGAACCACCTTCTACATAACCTTTAATTTCAAGAAGTATTTTACCAAAAAATTTATTTTCAGTCTGAGAACCTAAAATATCAAGACATTGAACAAGGGGAAGCCCCGCATCAATCATAGTAGAGAACTGCTGGGTAAATGTTTTTAAATCCTTAGTAGATACACCGCCACCAAAATTTAAATTTATTGCTACAGGTTTCTTTTTTACTTTTATTGAAACAAGCCCGTCATTTTGAAGTTTTGCTTCAATATCAGATGCTGAACTACCAGAAATATCACCTGAAACGATTCTTCCAGACTTATCTTTTGCAGTAAATACAAATTGTGCCATTTAAACCCCACCCGCCGGAATTCGGCTAATTTTTCTCACACATTAATAAAATATTATACCCATTCTCTGACAAAAAGCCATAAAAGAGCAATTATCTAGCTGCTTTTCTAGTTGCGTCAGCTATCATATTTTTAAGTTCATCAACATCCTGACTTCTTCCAAGTGCCTCTTCCATAGTTATAAGGCGCCTCTCTAAAAGATGCATGAGAGACTGATTAAATGTAATCATTCCATTTGTTCCCTGACCAACCTGCATCTGAGCATACATCTGATGGACTTTGTCTTCTCTAATAAGATTTCTCATGGCTGCATTTGGAACCATAACTTCTGCAGCAAGAACTCGTCCGGGGCCACCGGCTCTTGGAAGAAGCTGCTGGGTTAAAATACCCTGAAGCACAAAAGATAACTGGGCGCGTATCTGTCCCTGCTGATGAGGAGGAAACAAATCAATAATTCTATTTACAGTCTGAACAGCGCTGTTTGTATGTAAAGTTGTAAATACAAGGTGTCCGGTTTCAGAAATGGTTAATGCAGCCTCCACAGTTTCTCTATCTCTCATCTCACCGATAAGAACAACATCAGGATCCTGTCTTAATACATATTTAAGTGCATCTGTAAATGTGGCGGTATCAGCGCCAACCTCTCGCTGATTGACCAGACACCTTTTATGTGGATGAAGATATTCAATGGGATCTTCAATTGTCATAATATGAAAACGTTTGGTAGTATTAAGATAATCAATAATTGCAGCCAGAGTTGTTGATTTTCCTGCACCTGTTGGACCTGTTATACAAACAAGACCTTTAGGTCTGTGAGCCAGATCAAATGCAACAGGAGGAAGTCCCAGTTCATCAAGAGAAAGAATTTTAAAAGGAATTGATCTGAAAGCTCCGGCAACGGCACCTCTCTGTACAAATATGTTAGCTCTGAACCTTGCAAGATTTTTAACACCAAAAGACAAATCCAGCTCATTTTCTTTTTCAAATTTAACCTTTTGCTCTTCAGTTAAAATTGAATAACAGATTCTTTTGGTATCCGCGGGTCCCATGGGTTCAGTTTTTAACGGTACAAGAGAGCCATCTATGCGAAGCTGCGGGGCTGAACCGGTTGTAATATGTAAATCTGATGCCCCTTTTTCAATCATCGCTTTAAGTAACTGATGTAAATTCACAATTGTCTCCTTATGTTAATCCCCGGCTGTAACGCGAAGGACTTCCGCCATAGTGGTAACACCCTCTTTTACCTTTTTCAATCCTGCCATTCTAAGTGAATCCATTCCCAGTCTTATGGCTTCAGCTTTTAACTCGGCAGTTGAAGAGCCCTGTAAAACCAGTTCTTTTAATTCTTCACTAAAAACCATGATTTCGTAGAGAGCAACACGACCTTTATAGCCCGTATCATTACATCTGGGACACCCTTTTCCAATCATTGGCTGATAGCCGTTTGCAATATCTTCTGGTTTTACACCGGCATCAAGCATAGCCTCTTTTGTAATACTCACATCTGGAACAGCACACTCAGAACAGATCTTTCGTCCAAGTCGCTGGGCCACAATCATATTTACAGCAGATGTTACAAGAAAGGGCTCAACACCCATATTAAGCAATCTGCTGATTGTTGAAGGTGCATCATTGGTATGCAGAGTCGATAAAACCATATGACCTGTAAGGGCTGCCTTAACTGCGATTTCCGCAGTCTCAAAGTCCCTGATCTCTCCAACCATGATAATATCAGGATCCTGTCTCAGGAATGAGCGCAGACCTGCAGCAAAGTTTAAACCGATATCTTCATGCATCTGAACCTGGTTTATACCATAAAGGTTAAACTCAACGGGATCTTCAGCTGTAGAAATATTAACATCGGGCTGATTTAATTCGGATAATGCAGAATATAGTGTTGTTGTTTTACCTGACCCCGTAGGCCCCGTAACCAGACACATTCCATAGGGCATATGAATAGAACTTTGAAAAGCCTCGAGGGGTTTGGAATCAAATCCAAGTTTTGTCATATCAAGTTGCAGATTTGATTTATCGAGAAGTCTTAAAACCACCTTCTCGCCAAAAAGAGTTGGAAGAACAGAAACACGGAAATCCATCTCTCTTCCTTTACCCAGTTTGAGTTTAATACGACCGTCCTGAGGAAGTCTTCTCTCGGCAATATCAAGTCGACTCATAATTTTTAAACGGCTTGTTAATGCATTTTTAAGTTTTAGCGGCGGACGCATCTCTTCATGCAGTACACCATCAACCCTGTATCTGACCCTAAATGCTTTTTCATATGGTTCAATATGAATATCAGAAGCACCCTGTTTAATTGCGTTTACAAGAATAAGGTTAACAAGTCTGACAACAGGAGCATCTTCACTTAGTTTTTCAAGCTC
>JAFGVO010000253.1 GCA_016937935.1 Deltaproteobacteria bacterium
TGCGGCATTTATCTTTGTCCCCTTTTTCTGGAAGGCAAAAGTATTTACTGTTCCAGAATATCTTGGGCGCCGTTTTAACGAAACCATTCGCACAACAATGGCTCTTATCTGGGGACTTTTTATGTGTGCCATGCTGGGTACTTTTTTATATGCCGCGGCAATTGCAATGGAAAATCTAATGGGGCTGCCGCCATGGCTCTCTGTAATTATTACTGCAATTGTTGTGGGGCTTTATACTTTTTCCGGCGGCCTTCGGGCTGTTGTAATTACTGATGCTGTACAATTTGTAATACTATTTTTAGGCAGTGCACTTATTCTTGTTTTCGGGTTTAACAAAATAGGCGGCATAGAGGGGTTAATGAATGCTGTTGATACAACAGCTCCTGGAAAAGAGCACTATTTTCATCTGATTTTAAAAGGGGACACCCCCCATCCCTTTAGCTGGTCTGCTGTTCTCTTTGGTCTCGCATTTGTTTTATCACCCGCATACTGGATAGGAAATCAGGCAATTGTACAGCGAAATCTCGGGACAAAAAGTCAGCGAGACGCAAAAAAATCTGTACTGTTTGGAGCATTTTTAAAACTGTTTATTCCAGCAATAATTGTTATTCCCGGCATGATAGGTTTTGGCCTGTATCCTCATCTGGAGGATGGTCAGGAGGTTTTCCCTCATATGCTTAAAGTGCTGCTTCCCCCAGGGGTCAAGGGAATCGTCTTTGCCGGTTTTTTAGCAGCACTTATGTCCAGCGTGGATTCTTATTTAAACTCTGCCTCAACTCTTTGGACCATGGATATTTATAAACGGCATATTAAAAAAGATGCCACCTCAACTGAGCTTTTTAAAGTTGGTAAAATATTGACGGCATCGTTTATTATCATGGCTATTCCCCTTGCATATATTGCTGCTAAATTTGGAAATATTTTTTCATACATGCAGACGCTCCTCTCTCTTTTTCAGGGGCCGACACTTGCTATACTTGTGCTTGGAATGCTGTACAAAAGAACAAACAGCAAAGGTGCAATGACCGGGCTCTTTGGCGGGCTGGCTGTAAGCTCATTTCTGTTTTATTTTAAAGACCTGCTGTTTATAGCAACAGATCCATTTTTGTACATTGCGTGGTGGTCATTTGTCGCATCTCTAATTTTAACTTACGGGGTAAGCATGCTGACTTTGAAACCATCTGTTAAAAATACAGAGGGACTCTGCTACACAACATTAAAGGATGGGTGAACATTATGGAAAATTTTGTAACAAAGATTTTAAAACCGGTTGCCCAAAATTTATACAACCTTGTCTGCGGAGTTCCGCCGGAAACTGCCAAATATATTTTTGTGGCAGTAATAATGCTTCTTGGCATCTGGATATTAACACTAAAAAATGAATCAGAAGATCCCGAAACAGGAAAAAAATATCCAATCTACAAAGATCTTCGAACCTGGGCAGTACTAATACTGTTACTCCAAAGCGCCGGCTATCTTATTTTAGGATAGTTTTCTAACAAATATTGATAATCTTACTGTCAAAATAATCATGGCCTCCCCGTTCGGTATCAATGGCTTCTGTCCGCGTATGATTTATATCTCTGTACTGGATTTTTTTTGAGCGTTTGATATAGGCTTTTTTAATTTAATGGACTAATTGAATAACTGACAACTGAATAAAAGGACATTGATAATGGTAAAGTCTCTATTTTTTACAACAACTTTTTTAACTCTATTAATCATTACATCTTGCAGCAGTAATGAAAATTCAACTGATGATTCTGATACAACTGTTGATACTAATTACAAAGACACTTCTGTTTTGGACAGCAGTTCGGATAAATCTGCAAAAGATACGGATACAGACAGTGTGTCAACTGATGATGATACAATCAGTACGGAAAGCGATTCTGAAACTGAAACTGAAACTGAAACTGAACTTTCACCCATCTGTCTTAAGCCGAAGGGTGAATCTGTAATTCAATTTACTGACGTAACAAAGAGTCTCGGGCTTGATAAATCAGGTCTTGCTCTGACCGGTTCAAATATCACTGTTGCAGACATAAATGGCGATAACTGGCCTGATTTTGTAACAACTTCTGGTGGGCATGAAAGAGAAGATGCTTTTAACCCCTATGGATATTATAGACTGCTCATTAACAAATCCGGAAAAGGTTTTGAGGATGCCACCTGGTCAAGCGGACTTTTTAAAACTCGCGAAGGTATACAGGGTCGTGCAGCTACCTTTGTGCTGTTTGCAGATGTGGACAACGATGGAGACGAAGATGCATTTGTAAATGTTTTTGAAGATCAGAGCAGTGGAAAATTACCGGACCAGTCAGATATTTATTTAAATGACGGTAACGGAATTTTTACCCCAGCAACAGCACAATCATTTACTACCGGCGCATTTTCACCCATTTTGTCGGGAGCCTTTGTAGATTATGACCACGATGGGATTGTTGATCTTTTTACCGGGCAGCACTTTGCACGTTACGGTGACCCGTATTCGTCCGTAATGGATAGTCTGTTTAAAGGTGATGGAACAGGACAGTTTTCAGATGTGAGTATTGCTGCGAATGTTGCCACTGTTCAGCCGGATAATGCAACCCTTGCCGCAGGAACTGCTCACCGCCCTTCCTGGGGAGTTACAGCCTGCGATTTGGACGGAGACGGCTGGCCGGAACTCATGGCCGCTGCCTATGGGCGCCAGTTGAACACTCTGTTTCACAATCAGAAAGATGGAACATTTAAAGAGGTTGGAGTTGCATCAAATGTGGCGTCAGACAGTAACAACGATTACTCTGATAACGAATATTATCTGTGCTACTGCCAGTATCATTCTTCTGAGTCTGTTTGCGCAGGGGCAAATGCGTCCGTACTTGTCTGTGATTATCTTAAAGACACCTGGTCACCTGTATACGATGTTCTTCCATGGCGAACAGGTGGTAATACATCCAACCTTGTATGCGGAGATCTCGACAACGACGGGGACATGGATTTATTGGCCGTTGAACTTGCCCACTGGCATATTGGCGATTCTTCGGATAAAACTGAGATACTTTACAACGATGGATTTCCGGCGGTTCCCTTTTCAAGACCGGGCAATAACGTGACTGGACTTGAAAGAGAAAGAATAACATCATGGAATGACGGTGATCTGGGGGCAGTGCTTGCTGATTTTGATAACGATGGTCGTCTCGACATAATGGTGGCGTCATCTGACTATCCTGGAACGTACAGTCTGCTGTGGCACCAGAATATTGATGGCACATTTACCGAGGTGGGAGCTGCTGCAAATGCCCGTATTGATCGTTCCCATGGTCTGGCCCTTATTGATTATGACCGGGATGGGGATTACGATATTGTGTCCGGAACCTCTCTAATGCGCTGGAGCTCTACTGATACTCCGCCTGCTCCTGAAGATGACTTTGTTTACGTGCTTGAAAATACCACAGGGCAAGATTCAAATAAACTGATGATTCATCTGGAAGGAGACGGGTCGGCAAACAGAGATGCCATCGGAGCCAGGGTGACAGTTGTTGCCGGAAAAGATACCTACGTGCGCGAAGTACAAGGGGGCTATGGATTAACAGGCTTTCAGCAGGATAAACTTATGATAATCGGTATTGGCGCTCACTGTGAAGTTGACTCTGTTACAGTCAGATGGCCCGATGCAGCAAATTCTGAGGAAATTTACACTGGTGTGATGCCAAATTATGTGGCCATCATTCGTCAGGGGCAACCTCTTGCACACCAGACTGCCGCCATGTACGCACAGGTTTCAAACAGTGGAACTGAAGATACCGACAGTGATACTGAAGATGCCTCATGTATAAATGGTAGTACTAAATGCACAGGTTTTAGATTTTTAACATGCAACAGCGAAGGATCATGGGTAGCCGGAGAGTTCTGCTCCATTGCCTGTAACGACACTTTGGGTTGCGTTGATAACTGTACAGCCGGCACCACCCGATGCAGGAACAACGAATTTCAAACCTGCAGCGAAAATCTGCAGTGGATAGATTCGCAAACATGTCCCGCACTGTGTGATGACAATACGGGATGTATTGGAGATTGTGTCCCGGGTGAAGAATACACCTGCGACAATGATAATTTTATGGAGTGTGACGGAACAGGAACTTTTCAGAGTCTGGGCTTTTGTGAAAACGGCTGTGATCCAAACATTGGCTGTTTATGTGTGCCAGGAGAAACCTTCTGCTTTGATGACATTCAGATAGTAACCTGCGACAACGACCAGATGTTCACCCAGATATCAGACTGCCCAGCTGGCTGCAATATCCTAACCGATACCTGTAACTGATTAAATTATTTACTGATAAATCTGATAAGGTATTGTCCGGCTACCTGATTTTAGGTTGGCAATATAACAAATACTGAATCCCTCCTTCCGTCCGTTATGACTCTAAGTATTTTGATACGAATTTTTTCATCTAATTAGCAATTCAGTTCAAAAGTGATCTTTGAAACATTCTAAGAAATACTGGTAAACAGACAGGACATAGTCATGTGAAACAGCA
>JAFGVO010000254.1 GCA_016937935.1 Deltaproteobacteria bacterium
AGACAGTCGCGTGCACCGAAATTCCAATACAACCCCTCGAAACAACGCCACTTTTTGCTTTTTTAAAAATGGAACTTCAGTTTAAAGGAACAGCAGCGGGAAGATGTGTTGCCAAAGAAGTCAGCAATGTAAAATTCCCCAAATTTAAAAAGACCCACCTTGCTGTAAAATACCCATTCGATATTTAAATACTGATTATTTAGACGACCTAAATCACATCACCATCGAACCCCACGCCTGTGATTATTGTTGAAACAATATGGCCGAGAATGAACTATTGACTACAAGTTAGATAGTGATACCAAAAAATAAACCGATTTCGGGCACAATAAACGGACTATCGTCTTCGGTGGTTCTTCCATCCGGACCGTATGCGACAAATGCGAACGGAAAGAAATGAACATCGAGCCCCATCTGCAGCCCGAGTCTCGGTTTCAGGTGACGAACATAGGTAATGTCAAACGACGGTATAATGGGAAAGACATAAGCAGTTCCATCTTCACAAATCGAACCGTCATCAGGACTCGAAAAGCACGCCTCATGTTCAAACGTTAAAGGCAATCGAAATGTTCGAGCCAAAAGTGCTGCCCATAATAAGCGGTGTTTAGATTTACCTCGGATTTTTCTCAGATCTTCCTCAGCTGGCTTTTGAGGAACAACCTTTGAGCGTAGCTTTGCATTT
Source organism: Deltaproteobacteria bacterium (assembly GCA_016937935.1). GTDB lineage: Bacteria > Myxococcota_A > Polyangia > JAAYKL01 > JAAYKL01 > JAFGVO01. The sequence continues at coordinate 683 of JAFGVO010000254.1, forward strand.
GGAGCTAAGACTGCAGGAGTATTGGATAGTTGAGGGGTTAGGATGATTGAAGGGAATTAAAGGAACGTTTTCAGGCAAACATTTCTACAAGTCTGTCGTCCCACTCGTCAGCGAGAGAGGCCACGCTGTGAAGCATATCTTCAAATTCGGCGTAATCGAGATTTGCAACATCACGCCTTGAAATTATACATATTGCACTATCTTTTTTATCAATTGCAAATGCGGCACCCGACATGGAAGTAAAATTAAGTTCAAGGAGAAGTTTCATACAATCAAGTGGATTTTTTTCAGGAAGTTTCATTATTTTTGAAATTAGAATTAAAGTTTCTCCCTCAATATCAACATTTATTCCTACAGTTGCCGAACCCCTTTTAACACTTGTAAAGCCATCTTCGTCCAAAGGTGAAATAGCGATTTCTGCACCTGTGGCCTTTTTTATGGTCATTACAAAATGAGATATGTAGTGATCAATCAAACCATTTGGGGTTTCAAAGCTTTCCCCGGATATGGAATCAGTGAATTTTTCTGCCATTATATCCTCCCGTCATGTCTAAACTCTGTAAGTTTTTCTATTGCTGACTCAATCATACCATTCCAATTGAATTTATTATCCAAAAAAACAGCCTCTTTTTTATCAAAAATGGAACTGAGATAATTATTTGACCAGAGATTTGAAATAACTCCATTTTCATAATCAAAAAGAGTCAAAAGTTTATCAATGTTCAAATCGTTTATCTCATAATCACCCTGTTCAAGATATATTTTAGCAGCCTTTTTAATATCAAAAAATGGAGAGATCATTTTTGAAGCGGACTCTGTAGCCTTTTTAGCAAGTTGTCCCGATTTCAGCTCACTCACATTGTACAGGTGAAATGTTCTTGATGTATTAGCAGAAAAATCTAATTTATCATTAACAACGGCAGCTTTTAAAAAGGCCTCAACTAATTCAACCTTAGTAAAAATAACCGGCTTTTGATGATGCCTGAAAAACCGTTCTGATCTTGATATCAGATACTCAATAAATGGAAAAAAATCCTCCTGATCACTTAATGGTATTGATGTTCTAATAACAACTGACCTTATTTGTTCCTTGAATTTATCAAGAATTCTCTCTGCATACATACAACCCCGGTCAATATCTGATTCAAGCTTCTGGCCTTCGTATAGATCTTTTTCGCAATAAATGCCTTCACTGTTTCCTGATACCGTTATGGGTGAAAAATAGATAATTTTAACTTTTTTTTCTGATGCAAGACCAAACTCAACAATCTCTCTTGTTTCTGATTTATAAAAATCCTCCATGTCAGATTGCAACAACCTGTGGGCTGCAAGAACATAATCGATATCTTTGAGCAGAAAATTATAATCTTCACCCTTTACACCAAAATCAATATAACTCTGATTGCCCTTAATAATATTTAATCTGCCGGGATACTGTTTTTTTAGACTTCTTAGGAGGGGATCGTATTTAATCTCTGACATCATAACAGTGACTGTCATGCCGGATTTTAAAAAAAATCTTCCACTTATTTGAGCCGTTATTGCAGGATATCCTGTAATTAGGATGTGTTTTCTCGTGTTCAATTTACAACCAGTACAATTAAATTAGCTATATCAATTATACTTTTCTTTCAAGAGTTCTGCAACTCCAACCGCTTTTAATTTTAATTCTTCATATGTGGAATTATTTTCGATTACATAATCTGCAACCTTAAGTTTTTCCACAAGTGGAAGCTGATTGGCAATGCGCAATGCAGCATCATCTTTTGACAACTTATCTCTTTGACACAATCGAACAAGCTGATTTTCAAGGCTTGAAGATAGCACAATCAGAGCTTCAAGCTGTTTATAAATCTCAGTTTCCACAAGAAGAGCTGCTTCGTAAACAGCAAATTTTTCACCCCTCCCTGCAATTAGGGATAACCCCTTTGCTGCAAGGCTGGCAATTTCAGGGTGAGTAATAGCTTCAAGCTTGAGACGCTCCTCAGTATTATCAAAGACTTTTTTACCAAGTTTCTGCCTATCTATTTTCTCATTATCAATACCTAGAATATCATTGCCAAAAACAGATAGAACTTTTTCATAGGCAGGCTGCCCGGGCTCCAGCACCATATGCCCGAGACTGTCAGCATCCAGCACAGGAATATCAAGAGCTCTGAACATATCACCCACAAGACTTTTGCCCGAAGCAATACCTCCCGTGAGACCAATTACTTTTAGTTTAGCAGACATATTAAAAAATCAGCAGAAATTAAAAGAGATCGTTAACATCATCATTAAGGTCGTTGCTGCCGCCAGTAGAATCAATTCCGCCACCATTACTGTTGCTTGAAGGTGTTGAACCGGCTGCACCTGATGGGGATGAAAATGGGTCTTTTCCTGTGGAACCTTTGTCCGCATCATCCGCTGCACCCATCATTTTAAGAATCTTTTGTGTTCCTTCAGGAAACTTTACAGCTTCCCAGTTGTTACCTGAGTTATTTTCACCGTATCCCCACTCCCCTTTAATAAAAAAGGTTATTCTGGATTTTTCTGCAGTACCTTCATCCTTGGAAGTTAAAACAAAATAACCGTGACCGGATGTTGTTCTTACTTTTCCGTTTAAGTCTTCATTAAACTGAGTCCATTTAAAATTGAGAACATTACCATTGGTATCTCCTTCAATTTTGCCTTTCCAGCGCTCTGACTCATACAGACCGATAACCATTGAACCATTTGCTGTAAGCTCCATTCTTCCGTAAGCATCAGAAAAATAAACTCCGTCCCACGTACCATCCTGAGGCATATTGCCGGGATTGATGGATTTATATCCTCCCCCCTGACTGCCACCACAACCTGCTATTATTGCAATTGCAAAAATCCCAGACATTAAAGATAAAATAAGGGCTGTTTTTTTCATTATAACCTCCAAAGATTGTTTTTTAATAATAAACCGGCTGAATACTAACAGGAGATACTCCAGTTAGCAATACCTCTGCAACTAAAAAATACAACACATGCCATTTATCTTTTTAAACAGAGAACAAACAAAGAATAATATGAAGAGGTTAAAACTTAAATCAGGAACCGAGTCTTAAAGTTTCTGTTATGGAGTCACAAACCTCGGTTGGTCCGTAGTACTGAATTGCTCCAGGATAGAAATAGTCATCATTTATTGCCCAGTCGTCTCTGTTCTGCTCAAATTCTTTAAAAGCCGCGCCGTCAAGTTCAACAAGAGCTTTCTGGATAACAGGTTTGTCCTGACCGTGGCGTCTCTCAATGTTCATAAGCATTGATGTTGGAATTCCGCCGGCTGTCCAGTTTTCAACATCATCAACAAGGTTTCTTACTGATGAAATATAGCCTGTTAAATTATTCTGGGCTAAAACTGCAGCTGAGTACCCTAAAGAGTATGCGTAGTTGGAATCGAAGTTTGACGGATGAGCACAACGACCTTCGTAACCGAAAAAGTGATTTAATGCTTTAAATTTACCTTTAAAATCATCTCTTGATTTTAGGTCATTTTTTACCATTTCAATTAACAGTTTTTCTGTCTCAATTAAAGACACCTGAACGTTTCCGTGGGGATCTCTGTCAAGAAGAAGCTGAGCCTGAATGCCTTCGGGAAGTTTAGCAAGAACAGCCGAACTGTTTGGTGTTAAATGCTTTGAAATAAGTGCAACTTTATCTTCAACTTTTACAGCAGCCTCTACCTCTTTTTCAACATGTACAAGGGCATCGTTAAGCTCGCTTATAAGTGATTTTATCTCCGGAATAAACTCAATTAGACCTTCAGGGATAAGTGCCACACCAAAAGTTTTTCCATTTGCAGCTCTTGCCGCAACAATATCAGCCATCCCTTTAACGACTTCCTGAAGTGTCATTTTTTTAGCTTCTACCTCTTCAGAGATAAGACAAATATTTGCATGTGTCTGAAGCTCAACTTCAAGACCGATATGTGAGGCGCTTCTTCCCATAAGTTTAATGAAGTGCCAGTATTTTTTAGCGGAAATTGCATCACGTGCAATATTTCCTACAAGTGCAGCATAGGTTTTTGTGGCTGTATCAAAACCAAAAGGGGTTTCAATATACTGATTTTTCAAATCCCCGTCAATTGTCTTGGGGCATCCTAAAACCGAACATGCAACTTTGTTTACTGCAAAATACTCGGCTAAAACAGCAGCATTTGTATTTGAATCGTCACCGCCGATGATTACAATAGCATCAATTTTATGTTTGTTAACAACGTCAACACAGGCTTTAAACTGCTCTTCAGACTCAAGTTTAGTTCTTCCTGAACCAATGAGATCAAAACCGCCGGAGTTTCTGTGAGTATCCATAATTGAGTCGGAAATTTCCATAAAATCACCGTCAACAAGACCTCCTGGACCATTTAAAAAACCAAGAACACGGCTCTCTGAACTTGCGGATTTAACACCGTCATAAACACCGGCAATAACATTATGGCCTCCTGGTGCCTGTCCCCCGGAGAGAACAACACCAATTGTAAGAGGACGAACATCAGCAGCCTCTCCTTTTACAAATGTAACAGCAGGTGCCCCATAAGTGGCAGGAAACAGAGCTTTGATTTTCTCCTGATCTGCGATTGATTGAGTAGCTTCACCTTTTTGAACTACTACATTTTTTAAACCATCTTTTAATGCAATCGGAAGTCTGTGGGGATATTCCATTCGGGCATTACAAAGATTTGAACGGGATTTAGACATTTTCACTCTCCTTATTTATCAAGTTTGTTTTTTATTAATAATTTGTGTAAAAGGTTAAAAAACAGTGTTTAACCACATAAATTCGCGGTTACTTTAATAAGATTTTTAAGACTATTTCAATCATAAAATTCATAAGAGACAACTAAATTTGATAAAACCGGTAATTATTGAGATAAAAACAGTAAAAAGCCTATGAACAAAAACAAAAAAAACAGCAGACGACAATTTCTTAAACTTGGAGCAGGAAGTGCTGCAGGTGCGGTCATATTTTTAAATTCAAATCCGGCAAAAGGAAATACTTCAGTTGATTATGTTAAAACAGACCATATTTTGCACCCGAACAGCGCGGCTTGTCTTGTGGATATTACAAAGTGCATCGGATGCAGACAGTGTGAACTTGGATGCCGTATCTCCCATGATCACAAAATCCCTGAAGTAAATACCGATAATATTGCTGAAAAAAGACGTCCTGATTCAAAACAAAATACCGTTGTAAATAATTTCAAAATTGATAACTCGGATAATTTTGTGAAAATCCAGTGCATGCACTGCCTTAAACCAGCCTGTGAGTCTGCCTGCATAGTTGGCGCGTTAACCAAAAGAGCCGACGGACCGGTTGTCTATGACGCAGACAAATGTATTGGCTGCAGATATTGCATGGTCGCCTGCCCCTATGAAATTCCCGCTTACGAATATCATAACAGTCTGACTCCGGAGGTTGTAAAGTGTGATTTCTGCACCTCCCTGTCAAGTGACGACAAGAAAGAAAGCGGTCCCGCCGGACCCTCCTGCGCAAAAGTCTGCCCAACCGGAGCACTGTTATTTGGCAACAGAGAGACAATAATTAAAATTGCCAGGGGTAGAATTGAAGCTGATAAAGACCGCTATTTTCCCCATGTTTACGGAGAATTTGAAGCGGGAGGAACATCCTGGATTTATCTTGGACCAGCTGATTTTTCAAATTTTAATCTTCCTCCATTTGAAAAGGTTCCCTCCTCACAGCTGACCGAAGCTATTCAGCACGGAATATTTAAATTTGGAGCTGCTCCGGTTGCCTTTTACGGAGCTCTGGCGGCACTCATGCACTTTAAAAAAAGAAATAACGACAATAAAGAAACTGGTAAAGAAAAATCCATTAAAGATGGTGATAAAAAAATTGAGGACAGTTCAGATGTATAACCCTGCCCCTCTTAAAAATGGACAAAATTTTATCACTCCTTTTGTATGGCTTCTTTTTCTGGTTATGGCTGTTGGTTACAGCATTGGTATTGTGCGATTTTTTCTTGGGCTTCAGGCTGTTACAAATCTTGGGGATGCCTATCCCTGGGGTTTATGGATTGCTATTGATGTGACAGCAGGGGTGGCACTTGCAGCCGGCGGTTTTACAACAGCCGCACTTGTTAACATTTTTGGAAAAAAGCAATTTAAGCCTTTCGAAAAAAGTGCACTTGTAACCGCATGGCTTGGATACCTATTTGTAAGCATCGGACTTTTTTTTGATATAGGCAGATATTACAATATCTGGCACCCCATTGTCTACTGGCAGGGAAATTCGGTACTCTTTGAAGTTGCTGTTTGCGTAATGGCATATCTGGCAGTTTTAACAGTGGAGTTCAGCCCTGTAATTCTTGGCTATATTTACCAATGGAGCTCTTTAACCTTTATAAAAAAACTCTCTCAAAAAGCAGTTGTTCTAAACAAACTAGTAAATAAAATAATGCCCGCATTCATTATTGCAGGAGTGGTTTTATCTTTTATGCACCAGTCATCACTTGGAACTCTCCTTGTAATTGCTCCTTCAAAAATTAATCCTCTCTGGTGGAGCCCTATTCTTCCTGTACACTTTTTACTCTCTGCCATTATGGCCGGATTTCCAGTTGTTATTTTTGAGGCAGTTTTAACAAGAAGAGCTTTTAATCTAAAAAGTGAAATTTCTCTTATACAGGCTTTGGCAAAGTATATTCCCTTTTTTATTGCCGCTGCATTTACAGTTCGGGTTGGAGATTTTTTTTACAGGGGAGGATTTTCACTTTTTGATACAGAGTTTAAAAACATCATTTTATGGTCACTTGAACTAATTGGTGGAATGCTCATTCCCTTTTTCATCTTTACCAGCCGCCGGGGGTTAAAAAGCATCCCGGCAATTTTTACAGGTTCACTTCTTCTTATCACGGGTGTTGTTTTAAACAGATACGACACATTTATAACAGCCTATTCTCCCAGACTTTCAAATGCATCCTATATCCCGTCATTTGGAGAAATTGCCATTACTGCGGCTCTTATTTCCACAATAATCTTTCTGTATAAATTTATAATTTTCTACTTTCCGGTTTTAAACAGTGACAAGAAAATAAAAGAAAAAAAAATAAAACCAGGTGTCAGCAAGTTAAAAATTGCAATTCTCGTTTTAATACCTTCAATCTCTTTGTCGTTAACATTTTTATATGTGAACACCCACAAGGGACAGACTAAAAAAATATCTCCACAAAAAGCTCTTTCAACTGTTTATAATACAGAAAAAAAAGATGAATCTAAAAGTTATAAAAGCAGAAAGTTTGATAACAACCTTATCAATCCCGTCCCCTACGGATTCAGTCTGAACTTTGAAAGTCTGAATACCCCTTTTGATTTTTACTCTCCTGTCTATTACTCTCACAAAGGGCATATCTCTTTTGCAGACGGAGACTGCACCGTTTGCCACCACCGAAAAAAACAGAATGATACCGATGTTACAGGCAGAAGAATTACTTTTGAAGATATAAAAAAAATGCGAATTGAGTCATGTAACAACTGTCACGAATTTACAGTTAATCAGATTGACAAAATTCACCCCGGGTTAAAAACCGACTGTGCTGCCTGTCATCATAAAAATGATCCTGACTTTGACAGTGAAGACCTCACAAAAACCGACCTTAACGGATGCAGCGAATGTCACGACGGAAGACCTGATATTATACACCCTCAAAAACCGGGTTTAAAAGGGGCGTTTCATTACCGCTGTTTAAACTGCCATGAAAAACCTGAAATTAATGCCCCTGTAACCTGTAAATCCTGTCATACTTCTAATCTTGATAAATCACTGTTAAAAAAAGGAGATCCAAAACAGACCTTTGCAGACAGTAAAAACAGATTTGATGTCCATCAGGATATTTACAATATGAAATGTAATGCCTGTCATCTTTTTGAAAATACAAAAAAGACACGAACATGCATATCCTGTCACAGCAAAAGTCCCCATAAATACTTTGACACTATTGGGCGCCATCTGGATATGCACGCAGAAGAGGTTGACTGCAGAGTATGTCACATGCCTAACAAAAAAACCGGTCTTGAACGCATTGGTGAAAAGTTTAAAAACCACGGGGTACTAAAAAAAGAGATCTCACTAAAATGCACCTCATGCCACACAAAAGAAGAGATTGACTGCTCCACCTGCCACGAATCCCTACCGGCAATAAAAAAACAGTAACCCTTAATTATTTCTGCCCGTTGACGATATAAATATAAAGAGAGTTTATTTTGAAAAAGAGCATACTTAAAAATGTGTTTATCGCATACATGGCCTTTGGTATTTTCATGGGGGTTGTCTTTCCATTTTTTGCGGATTTTTTTGTAGAGTGGAAAGAAGGGATGAGAATCTATTTTACCGTCAGCGCTTTAATGGCCGGAGTTATTATGGGGCTGGCAACCTATTATATCATGAAATATATGCTTGTTGAAAAACTCAAACAGATTGCAAAATTTACAACAGCAATAAGCAGTAAAGATCTGAGACAACGATGTAATATTGAAAGTAATGATGTTATTGGTGAAATCATTAGCAGTTTTAACAATATGACCGGAAGCCTCTCTGATATTATTATTGAGCTTAAAAATAAAAGCAAAGACATCTCTAACATGGTCAGTCAGTTATCAATTATTACTGAAAAAGAGATGAAATCTGCCCGGCTTCAGTCTGACACAATTGATGAAATAAGTCGTTCTGTTGTAGAACTGATAAATGCGTCAGACAAAATCAATCTGAAAGCTGATGAAATTTCCAGTTCATCTTCAAATGCAGATGCCATATCAATAGATGGTAAAAATAAAATTAAAGAGACTACAGATGTTATCAATAATATGTCTAAAAATTTTACAGTTACCGCAGAGGCGGTTAACACCCTTAAAATCGAAGTTGATAACATTGATAAAGTTTTAAATGTAATTAAAGATATTTCAGAGCAGACAAATATGCTGGCCTTAAATGCAACTGTTGAAGCCGCACGGGCAGGTAAAAACGGACGGGAATTTGCGGTTGTGGCTAAAGAAGTACGGGTACTTGCCCAGAAGTCTCAAAAAGCGGCAATGGAAATTCAGGAAATTATTGAGCACTTGCAAAAGCGTGCCGCGTCTGCAGAAAATCTTATTATTAAAAGCACTATAGAATCATCTAAAAGCGTTGAGCTCATTACTGAGACAAAACAGAGTCTCAATAAAATTGCCGACAGTGTAAATGTTATAAAGAGGCTTTCAGTCAATATTAATGATTACTCTAAAGAACAGATAAATATTTCAAGGTTAATTGACAGCTCAATTGAGAGATCAAATAAAATGGCAAAAGAACAGGCTGTTGGTGCAGAAATTACAGCAAGGGAAAATGAACATCTCGCTAATTTCAGTCTGGAATTAAACAAAATTGTAAATGATTTTAAAATTCTGCAATAATAAGCAATTCACTTAATCACTTTTTTTTAAAAATACATCAGAGGTGTTATAACGATTAAATGTTTAGAATTTTAACATTACTATCATTTTCATTTTTGTTTACATCCTGCTACTACAACCAGATTGCTCCCCTAAAAGTTATTGGCACCTGGCACAAGATAAAAGATGGAGAAACAGTTCAATCCATCGCAAAAGAGTATGGAGTATCACCAAATCTCATAGTGGAGCTAAATGATATTTCATCAACAGATAAAATTAATGTAAATGAAATTTTTATTCCCCTTAGCAGCGGTTCGACTCCGGGCAATGGAGAGATTCCTCCTGAACAGGCTGACAAGGTAGTCAAAAATGAAAGCCCTAAAACAAATGTTAAAAGTGATGAGCCTGTAAAAGGGCACTGCAATAACAAGGACCGACCCTGTTTCAGCTGGCCGCTAAAAGGCAAAGTGATAAAACAGTTTGGACCCTATGAAGATGGACATAGCGACGGACTTGATATTTCTGCAAAAGAGGGAACAGCAGTAAACGCAATTGGTGACGGTGTTGTTCTGTACAGCGGTGATGCAATAAAAGGCTATGGCAATCTGATTTTGATAAAACATAAAGACGACATAATATCTGTCTACGCCCACAACAGTAAATTACTGGTTAAAGAGAAAGAAGAAGTAAAAAAAGATCAGAAAATTGCAGAAGTGGGAATGACCGGAGCGGCAACAACAAACAAGCTTCACCTTGAGATAAGAATAAAAGAGAATCCTGTTGACCCCCTTTTATATCTGCCATAAAAACAAAAATAATCATTAAATAATAAGGAGTATTTATGACAAAAAATATAGATGACATAAAAAAAATAATTCGCGACGTTAACGACTTTCCCAAACCCGGAATAATATTTAAAGATATAACCCCTCTCCTGTTGGACCCGGAAGCTTTTGACGCCGTAGTAACAATGCTCGCAGAGCCTTTTAAAAACAGCGGAATAACAAAAGTAGCCGGCATGGAGTCAAGGGGCTTTATATTTGGAGTACCGGTAGCTGCAAAATTAAACTGCGGATTTATCCCCGTAAGAAAACCTGGCAAACTCCCCGCAGAAACAATAAGCGAAAGCTTTGAACTGGAATATGGAACAGACTCTTTAGAAATCCACAAAGATGCCGCAGCAAAAGGTGATAAAATCCTGATAGTTGACGACCTCCTGGCAACCGGAGGAACAGCCGCAGCAACAGCAAAACTAATAACAAGAACCGGCGCAACAGTAGAAGCCATGACCTTTGTAATAGAACTTGAATTCCTGAATGGCAAAGCAGCCCTAAGCAATTACAACATAAAATCTCTGATTAAATTCTAAACTGTTAACACCAGCAGGATAATTCCTGCTAAAATACCCAGTAAATATCCTCCGGCAAAGCCGGAGGCTTTAATTTATGAGCCGCTCAAAGCGGCAAGGAGTGGCTTTCAGCCAACTCCATTTATTGGCCACCTAACCCGACTTCGACAATTTTTTGTTAAATTTGGATAAAAAACGGGGTTTCAATCTTGTAAGTGCTTGAAATTATTAGATGTTGG
>JAFGVO010000255.1 GCA_016937935.1 Deltaproteobacteria bacterium
AAGTAGTTCATATGCAATTATTCCCAAAGCATAAATGTCCGCACGAGAGTCAACAACTTCACCTGTTATTTGTTCGGGGGACATATAAAGAGGAGTGCCAACAACCTCGCCTTCGCGGGTAATGCGAGATTTATCGGAAGATGCAAGGGTTGAAATTCCAAAATCCAGGATTTTTATTTTTCCTTTTTTAGTAAGAAAAAGATTTGCCGGTTTTAAATCTCGATGCACAATTCCTTTTTTATGTACCGTGTCAAGAGCATCAGAAACACCTGTTAAAAGTTTTATAACTTTATCCAGCGGTAGTGGCGCATGACGCCTTATTACCTCTTCAAAATCAATTCCATCAAGATATTCCATAAGAATAAATGGTACTCCATCAGGTGTTTTATCAAGGTCAAACACTTTTATAATATTTGGATGAGACTGTTCAGAAGATATTAGAGCTTCACTTTTAAAACGTTCAAAAACCTGACTGTTTTTTTTAGATAAATTACTGTCCAGAAGTTTAATTGCCCTCTCAACGCCCATTATTTTATGATACACTTTATAAACCCGTCCCATCCCGCCGCTACCTAAAGTGCAAATTACTTCAAATTTTTCTCCAAGATTAACATCTGGTTCAAGTTCACTGGCTATCAGGCTGTCTATAGTTTCAAAATTTATTTCTTCAATTACCTCAAGATCATTTCTTTTATCAGTGATATTCATCTAATTCGCTTCAACTTTCTAATTGTCATTTTATAAAAAGAAGTCTCTTAAAAGGCTGTCTTAATTTGTTAAAACAGCCGGGAAGTTGTTTACGAAAATTACTTAGATGAAAAATGTGTCAATATTGTTACTAAGAGGTTTTATCTGTGTGACAGATTTTAAGGTAAATGGATTATGCTTTATGTGTGCAGAACTTTTGAAATAGCTGTTGTTAATATTTGTCTTGTAAATGGCTTTTGAAGAAAATTGATATTTTCAATTGTTACCCCATACGTTGAAATTATATCTGCAGTATATCCAGACATGAAAAGAGTTTTTATATCCGGGTGGATTTCGATAATTTTTTGTGATAAATCATGACCATTCATCTCGGGCATAATAATGTCAGTTAATAAAAGATGAATTGTATTTTCATGTTCTTTTGCAAGGTCAATTGCAGCTATCGGGTTATTGGTTGTCAGTAGATTGTATCCGCTTGTTTTCAGCATTTTACTTACAATTGATAGTATTGCGGGATCATCTTCAACAATTAAAATGGTTTCACTGCCCATGGAAAGTGTACTTCCGGGAATTATACTCTGGTATATCGCTCCTTTAATATTATGTTTCGGAAGATAAATATAAAAGGTTGAACCTTCATCAGGTTTGCTTGTAACTTTGATATAACCATTATTTTGTTTTACAATTCCATAAATAGTTGAGAGACCAAGTCCTGTTCCTTCTCCAACCTCTTTGGTTGTAAAAAATGGTTCAAAAAGATGCTCCTGAACATTTTGGGTCATTCCGATTCCGCTATCTGATACTTTTAGAAGTACGTACTCTCCAGGTACTGCTCCTTCATGATTATTACAAAATTTATCATCCAGTATGATATTTTCTGTTTCAATGATAACACTTCCCACTCCGTTTATTGCATCATGAGCATTAACACATAGGTTTGCCAGTATTTGATCTATCTGGGATGGATCCATCATTACCGGGTTCAGGTTTTCTGAAGGTTTCCATATCAATTCAACATTTTCACCAATTAATCTTCCAAGCATTTTCAGCATACCATCGACAGTTTTATTTAAATCAAGAGCCTTGGGAATAATGGTCTGTTTTCTGGCAAATGCCAAAAGCTGGCGCGTAAGATCAGCTGAGCGTTTAGCGGCATTTAAAATTTCAGTCAAATCAATGTAGTTTTCGTTGTTGGCCGCCATTCCATCAAGAAGCATATCCGCATGTCCAATTATTACTCCAAGCATATTGTTAAAATCATGGGCAACACCACCGGCAAGCCGTCCCACTGATTCCATTTTTTGAGCCTGAGTTAATTGGGCCTGCAATTTCTCACGTTCCAGTTCTTCAAGTTTGCGACTAGTAATATCTCTTCCAAAAAATGAAGCTCCGGTAACTTCATTATTTATAACAATAGGATTAAACAAAACTTCAATAAAAATAGTTCCGGTAGCAGTTGGTACCTCATCAATAATGCTGAATCTCTCACCAGCAAGTACCCGGTCATATCTTGATTTCCATATAGGTATCAAATATTCGGGTAGTGATTCGAGAAGATTTGTCCCTGGTTCAAGGGTTATATTAAAGCTTGCCTTATAAGCATTTTTGAAAACTGAGTTTATATATATAACTTCGTATGATTGATTAATTGTCCAGATGCTGTCAGTGGTATTTTCCATAATTGCTGTAATATTTGCAATGCTGGCACTGTTTGCTATTTCTGACTTTTTGCGGTTTGAGATATCGTGATAGTTGCCAAGTACTCCTTTTATATCATTATCGTGAAGCAGGTTGACACCGGTAAATTCTATCCATTTAAATTCTCCGTTTTTACATTTATAACGAATTTCAAATGTTAATGGTTGCCCGGGATTATCAAGTATCTTTTTA
>JAFGVO010000256.1 GCA_016937935.1 Deltaproteobacteria bacterium
CTAAGAGATTTTTTTAATAAATTAAAAAAAAATATAATGTTTCAAAAATTTGCAAAAGAAATTAACAAAACTGATATTAAGGATATTTCTCCATATACCTATTTTATGCGGAATGACGGTGCCTTAATTTTTTGTACTGCCATATTGGCGGAAAAAGGAGAACCTCTTTTTTTAGGAGAACCTGTAAGATTTCCGCGTTTGGTTGAAATAGATACTCTTGCCCGGCGAGAGGTACTATTTGGAATGCCATTTTATAGTATTACAAAAGTTTGTGATCAGGGATCAATGGAAAATGCCCAGGAAGTACAAAAAAGAGAGGTTAATAAAATAATCGAAGCATCTTATGGTGAACTTTATGGATTTGAAACGCGTCCGTATTATGGGGGTGCTGTTTTCCGCATGGAAGATTTGGCTTATGCCTTTACTTGTAGACTAGCCTATAAAAATGCTATTGATGTGAATAATAAAAAAGTTCAGGAAGTTACTGAATGGATCACCGGATGCTCTGGAATTGAAACTGAAAACCTCGGCATGACAGGTTCAGGAGTATTTGGGATTATTGACGCTGAAGATGAAGATGTTGATATGGTTTATTATGCATCTCTTGAGAAACTGCTGATTATAAGAAATGAGATAAGGTCGGGTGTTTTAGAAGGGAGATTTGCTCCTTTGAATGAATTTGGGAAAATATGGCCTTTGAGAATATGGCTTTCTCCTAGAGTTCAGCAGTGTCCATTTTTTGTTTTATCCAATCCTGAAGAAAGCTTTATGCATAATTCGGAGATAAAAATAACTGAATGGTATAACTCTTTTGAGTTCAAAGTAGTTGATGATTCTTTGAATATGATAAGCCCGATAATTTTAAAAATAGGTGATGTAAAAATTGATGGCAAGGAAGCTCCATCTTATCCTTTAGTTATAAATAATACATTTTATCGTGGTGATTTTTATAATAATTATAAAATTAAGTCAGAACATTGTGCTCATATAAAAATTAAAAAATCAAAGGGTGTAATAATTGATGCCTATCTTATTGTTGAATGGAATGTTATGACGGTTTTAAGGGATTAATCAGATGTAAAATCAACAAAAACAAGATTGTCTTTTTTTTGAATTTTATTTTTTTGAATTTTTTTATCAATATTTTTTAATTTTGGAGTAGAAGCTTCATTATCATCTTCAACATTGATAAGAGTAAGAGGTTCTGTAGTGATGCAGTTGGATTCATCAGGCTCAAGAGGGATTAAAAAACCAGCGTAGGGATCTACAAATTGACTTATAGAACCAAAAGGAATGTACATATTATCCCATATGCCATTAAAGGCAAGACTAACTTTGAATCCGGTTTTTTCAACTTCTAATCCTTTGTATTGATGCTGTAGAACAATTGTCATTTCTTTAGGATATTTTGCTCTTGTTGAGTGGGATATTACCACTTCCGGATGATTGGTTTTAAAGGTTATATAAAAGTGATTGTTTCCCGGAAAACCATTTTTTTCAATTATTTCGAGAAGATCTTTTAACATTTCCCGAAGGTGTTTTTGAAAAAGTTCCGGATAGTTGATTTCCTTTGTTGTTTTTGTCATGTAACCTCATTTATTTAAAAGTTAAAAAGCAGGGGCAATCATTTGATTACCCCTGCATATTAAATTAAAATTATTAAATTTCAGAAAGTTTTTTATAATAATTAAATCTTTCTTTAGCCTGTTTAGATGCTTCGTTAAATAATCTTTCTGCATCTTCAGGAAAAAGTTTTTTAAGGGAACGGTAGCGTATTTCGCCTTCAATAAATTCTCTGAAATCACTTTTAGGCTCTTTGCTGTCGAGCTGAAGCGGATTCTTGTTATCACTTTTAAGTCTTGGGTCGTATCGGTAAAGAAGCCAGTATCCGGAATCAACAGCTTTTTGTTGTTCACTTTGAGAGCAGGACATGTCAATGCCATGATTTATACAGGGTGAATAACATATAACAATTGAAGGTCCATTGTAACTTTCTGCTTCTTTAAAAGCTTTTAAAACCTGATTTCTATTTGCACCCATTGCACATGATGCAACATATACATAGCCGTATGACATAGCCATAAGGCCCAGATCTTTTTTACTGGTTGGTTTTCCGGCTGCAGCAAATTTGGCTGTTGAGCCAAGAGGAGTGGCCTTGGATGCCTGACCGCCTGTATTTGAATAAACTTCAGTGTCAAGGACCAGAATATTAACATCTGCCCCGCTGGCAATAACATGGTCCACACCGCCGTATCCAATATCATACGCCCAACCATCTCCGCCGATTATCCAGATAGATTTTTTTACAAAATAATCTTTAAGTTCTAAAACTTCATATATAAGATTTCGAGTTTCTCCTTCTGCGTAATCATAAGCAACATGAAGCATCTCTTCAATTTCATTGCGAATTTTCTTTGTTTCTTCAACATTACTGAAATTTTCAAGCCAGTTTTTAAGGATATTCTTAAGATCTTCGGGAACCTCTTTTTCAACAAGTTCAGAAACTTTAAGTACAAGCTGATCTTTAAGCTGATCTGATGCTAATTTCATTCCGAAACCGTACTCGGCATTATCTTCAAAAAGGCTGTTTGCCCATGCCGGTCCAAAGCCTTCATCATTGACACAATAAGGTGATGTTGGCGCGGTTCCGCCATAAATTGAAGAACATCCTGTAGCATTTGCAATAACCATTCTGTCGCCACATAATTGGGTAACAAGTTTAATGTAGGGCGTTTCTCCGCAGCCGGCACAGGCACCGGAAAATTCGAAATAAGGTTTACAGAACTGACTGGTCTTGATATTGGACATATCGTGCTGCTGTTCTTCGCAATTTTCAACTGCAAATTTATAGAATTCCTTTTCTTTTTCCACATTATTAATAAAGCTGTCCATAATAAGACTTTTTTCTTTTGTGGGGCAGACATCGGCGCAAACACCGCATCCTGTACAATCAAGCGGAGAAATTTGAATTTTATATTTATTGCCTTCATAGGGCTTTCTTGCTTCAATTGTTTCAAAGCCCTGCGGGGCCTCTGAAAGGACTTCGTCGTCAAAAAGATAGGGCCTTATTACTCCGTGGGGACATGAAAAGGCGCACTGGTTGCATTGTATACAGTTATCTTTTTGCCAAATAGGAATGTTGACTGCTACACCTCTTTTTTCAAATTGAGAAGTAGCTGTTGGAAATACACCGTCTGCAGGCATTAATGATACTGGAAGCTCATCGCCTTTTTCAGCTGCAACAGGCCTTACCATTTCGTTTACAAATTCCGGAACATCGAGGTCGAAGTCCGGTGTCAGTGAATTTGAGGCATCAGTTTTTTCCGGAATATCAACTTTGATAAGGTGCTCAAGTGTTTTGTCTACAGCAAGATAATTCATTTCTACAATATCATCGCCTTTTTTGCCGTATGTTTTTTTAATAGCGTCTTTAATAAGTTTGATAGCCTGATTTTCTTCAAGTATGCCTGAAAGTTTGAAAAAAGCTGTCTGCATTATCATGTTTATACGCTGACCCAAGCCGATTTCAGCGGCAATATCTACAGCATCAATTGTATAGAAATTAAGTTTTTTTTCAATGATTATCTGTTGTTCTCTAATAGGAAGTTTATAGAAGGCTTCTTCTTTGGAAAATGGTGAATTTAAAAGAAAAGTTCCGCCTTCTTTAATGCCTTCAAGAACATCGTATCTTCCAAGAAAAGAGGGGTTATGAACAGCAACAAAGGATGGAGAATTTACAAGATATGTGGATCTTATTTTTTCAGGACCAAACCGCAGATGTGAAACAGTAATACCGCCTGATTTTTTTGAATCATATTTGAAGTATCCCTGTGCAAAGTTATCTGTATTGTCACCGATTATTTTGATAGAATTTTTGTTTGCACCTACAGTTCCATCAGATCCGAGCCCGAAAAATTTACATGCAACATTTGATTTTGGGGTTGTAATTATATTTTTATAATCATTAAGTGATAAATGTGAAATATCATCTTCAATACCAACCGTAAAGTTATGTTTTGGACTGTAACTTTTAAGGTTTTCGAACACAGAATGAATCATTCCCGGGGTAAATTCTTTTGATGATAAGCCGTAGCGGCCTCCTACTATTTTAGGAGCGTCAGCTTTGCCGAAAAATGCGCTGCACACATCAAGGAACAAAGGTTCTCCAGATGCGCCGGGTTCTTTTGTGCGGTCGAGGACAGCAATTTTTTTAACTGTTCCCGGAATAGCCTGAAGAAGATGTTCAGATGACCAGGGTCTGTATAAACGTACTTTTAAAACGCCAATTTTATCACCTTTTTTTACCATGGCATCTACATATTCATGGGCTGTTTCAGTGCCGGACCCCATAAGAATAATTAAACGTTCCGCCTCAGGGTGACCTACATAGTCAAACAGATGATACTCCCGGCCGGTTAATTGATGAACCTTTTTCATCATTTCTTCTACTACAATAGGAACTTCATCATAAAAAAGATTTGCTGCTTCTCTATTTTGAAAGAAAATATCAGGATTTTGCGCAGTTCCTCTCATTTGTGGATTTTCAGGACGCATTGCCCGTTCTCTGAATTCACTGACCTTTTCAAAATTGACAAGATCTTTCATTGATTCATAAGAGATAGTTTCGATTTTCTGAATTTCGTGAGAGGTTCTAAAACCGTCAAAAAAATGAATAAAAGGAATATTTGTTTCAATAGTGGCAAGATGCGAAACCAGAGCTAAATCCATTACTTCCTGGACTGAACCTGAAGCAATCATACTGAAGCCTGTTGGTCTTGCATGCATAACATCAGAATGATCTCCGAATATTGATAAAGCATGTGTTGCGACTGACCTTGCAGCAATATGGAAAACTGTCGGCAGCAATTCGCCTGAAATTTTATTCATGTTAGGCAACATTAAAAGAAGCCCCTGAGATGCAGTGTAAGTTGTGGTGAAGGCTCCGGCAACTAAAGAGCCGTGTACAGCTCCAGAAGCGCCGGCTTCACTTTGCAGTTCCGCAACTTTTACTACTTGACCGAAAATGTTTTTTCTTTTTTGGGAAGCCCATGCATCGCAGTGTTCACCCATTGGTGAAGAAGGAGTAATGGGATAGATTGCAGCTACATCGGAGAATGCATAACCAACATGTGCGGCAGCTGTATTGCCGTCCATTGATACAAGATTTTTCTTGTAACTCATTAAATATACCTATCCTTTCATGAAAGTTTTGTCATTTGCAAAGAGTATTTGAAATGACTTTGTATAATTAAAGCAATTATAATAACAGTTATTATAATAACTGTTATTATAATGATGCTATAATAATTATTTTTTGAAATAAAATCAATCTTTAATATTTTTGTTTTTAATGTCTGATATACTTGACCGCTGTGATAGAATTATATTTAATTTATTTTTTTAAAATTAAATTTTAAAAACTAATTTTTCAGGATAAAAGGTGTGAATATGATTTCAATTTTAAAATTTGAAAAATTGATTAAAAAC
>JAFGVO010000257.1 GCA_016937935.1 Deltaproteobacteria bacterium
AATGGAAATGATTAAAATAATGAAGGAGTTGGGTATGTACACAAATTTAATAGAAAGAAATATTGATGAGGTTGTTACTGAACTTGGCTTGAAAGATAAATATATGCAGGAAGGCATTGAGAAAGGTATTGAAACAGGATTTAAAAAAGGAATTGAAAAAGGAATTGAAAAAGGAATTGAGCAAGGAATTGAAAAAGGGATTGAAAAGGGAAGAGAAGAAGGAAGAGAAGAAGGTTTTCTTAAAACCGCTGCATCAATGAAAAAAGATGGTCTATCTGTTGAAACAATTTCAAAATACACTGGTCTTACCAAAGAACAAATTGAAAAGTTATAATACTGTCATCTCCTAAATATCATTTAACACCACCAAATATTATTTTGCAGTAGAAACCCCCATCCCCTTCTTTCTCCGATGGACAAATGTTGGTTAGGGAAAAGTGACACAGAATAGCCTTCGTCCTGATTTGTTTTTTGTTCGGTGGGCGATACATGTAAGTTGCTTTTTTTAAATGGTTTAAATTAAACAACAAAATGGCCTCCGTCCTGATTTGTTTGATTGTTTGATTTTGGTCTTTACAAATGGGTTATGATTTATTATCATTAGGTTCCTTTTATTAAAACCATTTAAAATATGTTGGAGAAAAAGATATTGCATGCGCATGCAATATCTTTTTATGTGTTGTAAATTTGGCGTATATTGCATCTATTGAGTTAGAAACCGAAGATCATTTTTAGGAAATTCAGGCCGCCTTTTTGGATGTCTGATGCCACATCCATTGATAAGGCAACGCTTGTGTGCAGGAGAAATCCTGCCCATATTGATCGGGTTTTGAGGGCCAGTGTTCCTAAAATTATACCTGCTATTATTGCTCCGAAACATTCGGGCATGGGTTTTCCAAAATGTATCATCACATATGGAAGCATCATTGCAATTATTGCTGATGCCCCCATTGCTTTTTTTGTCAGCTGGAGGATGAAGCCCCTGAAGAAAAATTCAAGAGCAAAAAACTGAATGGCGTACAAAAGCTCCCATGTCCAGAAGTCCAGAGGGGAGCGCATGGATTGGGTGTAAAAGGGGTAGTATTCAGAAAAGTTTTTTGTAAATGAGAGGGCTGTAACTATTACAAATACTATTGCAAAGAGTGATGCGTAAATTTTTAAGTGTGATGCATCCCTATCAAATGATAGTCCAACCATTTTGAAATTGAGTTTTGGATGAATTGCAACTGCCAGTGCGGGTAAAAGCAGATATGCAAAAACTTTTACTGCTGTCCAGTATGCAAGCTCAAACAGTTCATAATATCCTGATGTTATTATGTTTCCACTAAATGGAAAAATAGCAGAGATGATGCTCCATAAAAACGGGTGATCACTTTTTATGTCAGGGGAGTCCAAAAATAATATGAGGTTAGTTGATGCAGCACTGCCTCCATAATAATTTAAATCGGATATTATGAGGCTGACTGCGGCCACAATAAAAACATATGCTGTAATGTAGAGCTGTGAATTGTCTCTGTTTTCACTTTTATATTTTATGGAATCTTCTTCTGCCTGCTGCCATGTTTCAACAAAAAAACTTATTTGCAGCAACTTTTTTAATAACTGTTTTATTGATGAAATTTGCACTTTTATATTTGGCTGGATCTTTTTAGTCTGTCAACTGTGGACTCTTTTCCTAAAACATCTATTGTTTCGTAAAGTCCGGGACCTTTTGCCTGACCCACAAGAGCAACCCGTGCAGGCTGAGCAATCATTTTGAGTTTAATCTGTTTAGATTCAATAAAGGCAGAAACAGCCTCTGCAATGGTGTCGTGATTCCAGTTTGTGACACTTTGAACTGCATCTGCAAGACCGTTTAAGAGTTCAGCCTTTTCCGCAGTAAGGTGCTGAGCAGCGGCCTCAGGGTCAATTGAGAGTTCTTCATCTTTTACAAAGTAAAACTGGAGGCCTTCTGCAAGTTCTACAAGAGTTTTGGCTCTTGAACGCATTGTGTCAACAGCTTTAAGAAGTTTCTGATCATCTGCAGCAATGTTGAACCCTTTTTTTTGTAAAAAGTATGTAACCTCTTTTGCCAATAACGAAGTTTCAAGATTTTGAATGTGCTGCTGATTTACCCATTCCATTTTTTGTAAATCAAGTGAACCTTCTGAACGGTTTACATTTTCGAGTTTAAACTCTTTTATGGCCTCTTCAAATGAGTAGATCTCTTTGTCTCCGTTGGACCAGCCGAGTCTTGAAATGTAATTTATCAGAGCTTCGGGGAGGTATCCCTCTTCGCGATATGAGTTGGCACCTGCAGAACGGAGCCTTTTGGATAGACCCAGTATTAATGGAAGATGGGCAAACCGGGGAACCGGCAGACCAAGTGCCTTGTAAATATTTATCTGCTTTGGTGTGTTTGTAAGATGGTCTTTACCTCTGATTACGTGTGTAATTTTCTGGAATGCGTCATCAACAACAACAACAAAATTGTAAAGAGGAGATCCGTCTTCTCTTGCAATAACAAGGTCCTCTATTTCACTGTTTGCGGTAATGATTTTTCCCTGAACAATATCTTCAAAAACTGTTTCACCGTCCCGGGGCATTTTAAAACGCCACACAAAGGGCATTGATTTATCTTCTTCATTATCTCTGCAGCCGCATCTGTGAATGTAGCTTCCTCCGCTTTTTTGCGCAGCATCCCGTGCATTTTCACGATCTTCAGGTGTACAGAAGCATTTGTAGACACTTTTCTGCTCAATGAGTTTGTTGAGGGCCTCCATGTGAGCGCCAATTCTTTTTGACTGGTAGAGAATTTCCTCGTCATTATGCATTCCGAGCCATTTCATTGCATCGTGAATAATATTTACTGATTCTTCAGTTGAACGTTCTTTATCTGTATCTTCAATTCTTAAAATAAACTTTCCGCCGTTGTGTCTGGCAAAAAGATAGTTGAACAGTGCAGTTCTCACTCCGCCTAAATGGAGAGCGCCTGTGGGGGAGGGGGCAAATCTAACTCTTACTTCTGACATGTTTCACCTCGATAATAAAACTCAATGGTTATGCACAAAAGTGCGCAAAAAAGATGCTTAACAGCACAATCTTTGTTTAACAAGTTTTTAAATATTCAAAATAAATAAATTTTCTCATATTAAAGATTAAGCCAAAGCATGGATTTAAAGTTGTTTGATAATTATTGACGCAATATTTTTAAACTGCTAAAGCCCTTCTACAAATGTGTTCTTTTACATTTTAGTCCTGTTGATTTTTGCAGCATAACTGTTGCAGTTGGGAAGCTGGTTAAATTCCAGCGCGGCCCCCGCCACTGTAACCGGGTACGAAAGCTTGATTGCCCACTGGAAATTTATTTCCGGGAAGGGAAGCAATTAGGATAATCCGGAAGCCAGGAGACCTGTCACACAGGACAGTATTACCAGTTTGTTTGCGGGCGGCAAAACTAATATCAGGTTCCCTCAATTTATTCTGCCTGGAAGCAAGTTGGTATTATGCCGGGCAGGGCATTTTAAAAAACTTTTTGAGGGGATCTGAACAGGTGATTTTATGAAACGTAAGATGATGATTTTGACAGCAGTATTGTTATTTGCATTGTTGTCAGCAGGGTGTGATGATTCTTCTAATGATGATGCCGGTACAGTGGACAGCGAAACCGGAAGTGATGCAGTGGACAGCGAAACCGGAAGTGATGCAGCGGACAGCGAAACCGGAAGTGATGCAGCGGACAGCGAAACCGGAAGTGATACAGCGGACAGCGAAACCGGAAGTG
>JAFGVO010000258.1 GCA_016937935.1 Deltaproteobacteria bacterium
CCTGAACCTTGACAGATATATTGAAAACAATCTTAGTAATAATGAAAAAGATCTGTTTATTGAACACCTCAAAGATTGCAGCGAGTGCAAAAAAGCACTCCATAACTGGAATACTGTTAAAAATGAATACTCTGATTTTGATACCGGATATGAAGGACTTGTGAATCCATCAGAAGATAAAGCAGATCTTTTTGTAAATAATGTTCTGTACAAAATTGAAAACCAGGATTCCGAAAAATCAAACAGGGGAACTATTTTAAAGTTCTCTCTTGCTGCTGCAGCTCTCATATTTATTACACTGTCATTTAGTTCTCTTTTAAAAGACAAAAAACCGGTCGCTCATAATAGTGCTCAAATTACTGCATCTATCAAGTCCATACAACTTAACAGTTTCTCAGATAATGCCATTAAAACAGACATTTTAAACGTATCTGAAAACAGAAAAATCTCAGCAGATAACAGTGAAAGAGTAATTGCATCTATTGGCAGTGACACTGTAGGAATAAGCCGTGACGGCGAGATTACCCTTTTAGGCCTTGAAAAAAACAAAATTCAACTGACATTAAACAGTGGAACAATTGCCTGCTCTGTGGCTAAACGCAAAAATGGAGAATACTTTAAAATAAAAGCCAAAAACGTTCTGGTTACAGTAATCGGCACACAATTTTCTGTAACACTCTCAAAAGAGGGCGATGTGATTGTCAATGTCCAAAAAGGGGTTGTTAAAGTAACCGGAAATAATAAAACACAACTGCTTAAAGCAAACGAGTCTGTGCTTTTCAGCTCAGAACAAAATGAGTTAAATAATAAGGCCCCATCAACTCAATATGAGCAAAACATTATTACTAAACTTCTTTCAAAGGTAACAGAAACCACACTGCCGGAGTTGAAGGATAATGATACTGCTCAATCAAGTCCGACTATCAAAAACAATCAGTCAAAAATTCGAAACAGAGAGGTTGATTCAGGAAAAAAGGATATTGAAAAGTGGCAGTCAGAAATTATGTCAGGAAAATATAGTAGTGCCAAATCAGAAATTGAACAATACCTGAAGCTGAACCCCAATGACAGTGAGACTATTATGCTCCTTGCTACAGTTTTACGAAAAGAGCAAAACTTTAATGGTGCATTATCAACATATAATAGAGTTATAAACTCATCTCCATCATCTACAGCAAACAGGGCAAAATATCTTGCAGGTGAAATCTGTCAAAACCAGCTTAATAATCCGGCAAAGGCTGCAGAATATTTTGAAAGCTATCTAAAAAGTACACAAGAAGGGGATCCAAACAGAGCAGAGGCAAATTTTAGACTTGCACGCTCCTACATTGCCACAGGTCAGAAAAACAGGGCAGACTCGATTTTAAAAGAGATAATAGCAAAATACGGTTACACGCCAATTGCCAACAAAGCCCGTAAACTTCTGGATAAAGAGTTCTAAAACATTTATTATTAAATTTATGAGACTCTTAATTCTTATAATACCATTTCTGTTAATTTCTGCATGTCAGCATATTGTTTTTATTGATGACGGCACCCTTGACAGCACTGACTCTTCTAAAAATGACAGTGACTCTTATTTTGATTCGGACACCTTGACTGATACAGACAATACAACAGATTCAGACAGCTCAACAGATAGTGATTCTGTTACGGATACAGAACCCTCATGTGCTCCGGATGGAGTTACCCCGCTTATATGTGACAAATTTGAAAATGGCTTTAACGGTGAAGAACTAAATAGCGGCAACGCCTCCATAACAACATCAAGTGAATTTGTGTATGAAGGAAAAAAGGCACTCACCCTTGAAACATTTGCAGAAAACCAATGGGCTTCAGTAAGTAACAATTTCACTCCTGTACTAACCGGAGCTCTCAACTTTAGATTTTTTGTATATATTCCTGAAGGCGGCCTCACTGGCCGAATTACACTTTTCAACATCTCCGGCGATGGAGATCCTTTGCTTGAAGAGACCTATGGAATTGATGTTAATGTATCAAAAACTAAAAATGTTGAGGTCTACATCTTTTCAAACCAGGTGAGATCCACCTCACCAGATGGAATAGTCCCAGAAGGCAGCTGGTTCTGTCTCCACGGCACTTATCTGATTTCAAGCACTGCAGGGGCGGCTACAGTATGGATAGATGACAAACTGGCCGTAAGCACAGAGGCCTCAATAAATACAGCTATCAAAAATGGTGCCAGCGAAACACACACAGGTATAAACTGGACAGAAGACGGTCAAATCCATACCAAAATATATATAGACAACCTCCTCGTTTCAACAGACCCGGTCAACTGCGAATAGCTCATTTTTTTTAGAAGTCTCACCACGTCATTAATTTATCCATAAAGATCACTCATAAAAAATCCCTCACTTGTGATTCCAGAATTTTTCGACCTCTGATCCGCTATCATGTTTTTCTTCTGAAATATTCCAAAAAACCCTCCCAAAAAACCCTCCCCCAAAAACCCTCCCAGGTTCAAAAAACCCTCCCCAAAAAACCCTCCCCCAAAAACCCTCC
>JAFGVO010000259.1 GCA_016937935.1 Deltaproteobacteria bacterium
AAAATTAATAATAAAGGCGAGGAGATTACTGCCAAAAAAATTATGCTCTGTGTAGGGCGAAGGGGTGTGCCGAGAAAACCTGGAGTTAATGGTGAGGCAAAAGAGCATATTTTTTATTCAATGACAGAGCCCGAGGTGTTTACCGGTAAAAAGGTTCTTGTTGTGGGAGGGGGCGATTCTGCTGTTGAGACTGCCTGCATGCTTGCTGAAGAAGGTGTAGACGTATCTCTTTCTTATCGTTCGTCTGCACTTTCGAGAGTTAAGCCTGCAAACAGAGAAAAATTTGAAAAACTTGTTGAACAAAACAGGTTAAAAGCTATTTTTAACAGCAATTTAATAGAAATTTTTTGATAATGCTTAATGCGTGGACAGTGTTAGGGGAAACGAAACCCGCTGAATACATTGAGGCCCTTGTTTCATATATTTCATGGGACAGAATTTATCTGTCAGCTGGATCTTTTGAAGGAATAAATGTTGAAGATGAATTTACAATTGAGCGTAACAATAAAGATATTGCAACTGTTCGTATTTTAAATGTCAGCGGGGATAGTTCCTCTGCTGTAATTTTAGATAAAAAAGGAATGCTTAATGTTGATGATGCTGTGAGGATTCCTTTAAAGAGTATTGTCAGCACTCCTTTGCCTGTTAAGGAAAAAAGAGATTCAGTGCCTGCAGACAGCTTTAATGATTCTGACCTTGGTGTTATCTGGACCAGAACTTTGATTGATACCCCTCCCAAAAAGGTTATTTACAGCGGACATGATGATAATGATGCAGTAAATACATTCTTAACCTCCAATGCCGCAACCAGATATAATCTTTACAGCTATTTTTCAGGTAGCAGCTATTTTCAGAGTGAACACTCTTTTTCGTTTTATACTTCTGCTGATAATTTTTTAGTTGAGGGGCTTACTCTTACAATTGATGGAAATTCTGTAGCAAGATACGATGACAATTACGATTACTATTTAAGTGGTCGTAAAACATACTCCCTGCTCAGAACTCTCTCATTAAATTATAATTTTAAAAGTCAGCCTGTTTCTGTGACTTTTGGAAGGTTTATGCCCCATGCTCCAGTTGTTCACACTATTGACGGAATGGCTGTAACTATTGAAGATAAAAAGTTCTCAATTTCTGTTTTTGGAGGCCTCCAGCCCGATGATCTTGATCTGACGTTTAATCCTGGCAGGCAGACATTTGGAATTGCTTCAAGAGTTACTCCCGGAAACAGAAATATCTATACTATTGAAACTGCCGTGATGTCCCAATTGTATGAGAAGAAGTTTTACCGTGCAGCCCTTGGGCTTAATAATCGTCTTGATTTTTCGGGAGGGTTTCACCTGATGGAAACCGCAGTAATGGATATACTCTCTGCAGATGATCAAAACAGTTCTAAAGGGGATTTTTCTCTGACTCGTCTTGGTGTAGATGCAAACTGGCCCGTCTCAGGGAGAGTCGGAATGGATTTTTCTGCAATGTACAGGGATCAGGTTTCCTTTGTAGAGGATTACAATACAATACCGGAAGCGTGGATTGCCTCTCTTAACGGAAGAAGCCTGAGTCGTGTTGAGATTGGTGCACCGGTTACTACAAAAAAGGGAAACAGTGTAAGGCCATTTATTTTTGGGCGTGGGGATTTTGAAAACGGAGGATTTGATACAGGGGTCGGAGGGGCAGGGGTCACCATACGCGATGACTCATTTTTCAAGTCGAACACTTCAATAACATCCACTTTTGATTACGGAATTGGAATAGGACAGATTGCAAATATTGATGTTTCACTACAGACACCTTTGAGAAAAGATAAGCTCTATATTCTAAGCGGCCTTTTAAGCACCTGGAATCACGTGTACAATTCGGATGTTAATACTTTAAGACATCTTGCCTTTATGATGTTACGGGGACATCTGAAAAGATTTAATTTAACAGCAAACTGGCAGACAGGGTACGACCATGCTCTGGTGCGGCTGACATATCCCTTTGGAGTATGGATGCAGTTTCAATTAGGGGTTGAAGCCTTCTTTTAAAAATCGTTTGCAGTTATTTAATCTCTACTGTTCAAAACAATTAAAAATTATTGTTTACAATTAACATATGGCTGGTATTCCGTAAAATTGTGTCTTTAAAAAAGAATGTTGCGTTTGTTTTATGGTTCTTCTAGATTGTGATTTATGATGAATTCTCAAACAGATTCTATAATTGAAAAAGTAAATCCCAGGTGGATTTTACTTGTGGTTGGTCTTGGGACTTTGATGAGCAGCATGACTGTTTCTATGGTTAACCTTGCCCTTCCAAGTATCGGCAGGGATTTTTCTGTAACTATTGAGGCTTCCCGCTGGGTGGTTCAGGCCTTTTTGCTGGTTAATGCTGTATTGCTTCTGCCTTTTGGATGGCTAAGTGATCGAATAGGTCATGGGCGACTCTACCTGATTGGTTTTGCTGTTGTGGGTATGGGGTCTTTGCTTTGCGGCCTGTCCAACTGGTTTTCTTTGCTCATTGCCGGGAGGGTGCTTCAGGGGCTTGGAGGTGCCATGGTTATGGCCACTGGTCCGGCACTTTTGACCACTCATATTTCACCGTCAAAAAGGGGCAGGGCTCTTGGTATTTTGTCAACTGCAACATATCTGGGACTAACTGCGGGGCCGCCTCTTGCTGGGGTAATTATTTCTGAACTTGACTGGCGCTGGACATTTCTGGTTGCTGTTCCTGTTAGTGTTATTGTTACCATCATGGGTATTCTGGTGTTTCCTCCAAGGAAGATCACTGCAGATAAAGATTCAACTAAAGGCAGATTTGATCTCCCCGGGGCTTTTGCTCTGATGCTGGGATTACCGCTGGTACTGCTTGCTCTCAGTCAGGGGCGTAATGGAGCGTCTTCCTCTATTTTGTTAATGGGGGGAGCAGGTGTTGTTATTCTCATTGATTTTGTCTTTTATGAATTACGAGTTAAATCACCTCTTCTTGATGTGAGGATGTTTAAAACAAGAAACCTCTCGGTTGCCTCCCTGAGTGCAGTTGCCAATTACATTGCACTTTTTACGGTATTAATGCTTCTTCCTTTTTATCTTGAAGAAGGGCTAGGTTTCAGTACCGCAAAAACCGGCATGCTTCTGTCTGCTCAGCCCCTTATGATGGCACTGTTTGCAACACCTTCAGGGTGGCTTTCCGACCGTTTCGGATCGAGGATTTTCGCAAAAGCCGGAATGGGTATTATGGGCATAGGGCTGTTGGGACTCTCTTTTGCAGATGATAACAGCTGTATTGCTATTATCATCGTCTGGCTTGGTTTAATCGGCATGGGTACGGGAATATTTATTTCGCCCAATTCCAGCATGCTTATGGGGTCGGCTCCAAAAACACGTCAGGGAGTGGCCGGAAGTGTGATGGCTGAGGCGCGAATAATGGGAATGCTTTTTGGGGTTGCTCTGGCTGCAACTCTGTTTGCAAAAGCCGGAGGTACAACCGGAAAGGTTTGGACGATTGTGGATTTCGCAGCATTTCAAACAGCAGTAAGAGTCGGAGCAGGTGTTGCCTTCCTCGGTATGATAATTACATTTTTTTCAACTTTAAATAAAAAGATTCAATAGTAAAAAGTTGAATGAGGAAAATACAGATGCAGATATTTTTAAGTAAAAAATGGTTTAGATTTTCAGCTGGATATTTTTTATTGGGTTGCTTTGTATCAGGCTGTAGTTCATCAGGGGGAAAAGATGATGCTTCTTACGATTTTGATACAAATACAGCTTTATCAACAGATTCAGAGACTATTAATAATACAAGTACTGAGTCTGATGATGGTATCTGTACTCCGCCCTGTAATGCCTTTACTCCCGATATTCCAACAGTGGAAGATGATTCAGGGTCAGGTTCTGTGACAACATACGGGTCTGTAACAGAGCCTGAGTTCAGTAATGGTGGCGCCTGTAATTACGGAGCGACCGGAATTAAGTACTATGCAGCCATACACGTTAATATTGAAACCGGTGACAATCTTGGTCCATGGCAGGAAGGTCACGGTTGCGGAGGTTGTATGGCTGTGCGGGTAAAAACCGAAGATGGCTGGCAGGATACATTTGTTCGAATAACCGATCGCTGTCCTGACGAATACTGCGGAGTTGATTTAGGGGGAGCTCCAGCGGCGGATGTTATGACTCTTGGTCCCGGCAGGTACGACGGCCAATGGATGTGGCAGTCCTGCGAAGGTCATCCCGAAGTGTTTGACGGACCGACTTGCCTGTTTGTCAAAGATGGATCAAATGAATACTGGGCACTTATTCAAGTGCGCAACCCCCTCTCAAGGGTCACAGGTATCTCCTATAAAAAGGAAGGTACCACAAAATTTATCCCTCTTGATTGGGCAAAAGAGGCGGAAAATTTTTACACCGTCCCACAGGCTATTCTTCAGGATAGTAGCAATTACACCCTCAAAGTGGAGTACGACCTGGCACCTTCAACAGAGATTGCAGTTAAAGGCAGCGACCTGTCAGTGGCAGAATCAATCATTGAACTATAACGCAAAAGCTTGATCATACTTTGGGGTGGGCAGGTATTATTGAGATTAAATAGTTGATATTTTATCTCCTTGAAATTATTAGCTAAATCTAG
>JAFGVO010000260.1 GCA_016937935.1 Deltaproteobacteria bacterium
CTAGGCTGCTAATACCTGTATCTAAAATATAAACGTGTACTCCGGTGCCTGTATTGACTAATCCGGTACTTTTATCTTCAAAATATTTACTGTTAAAAATAAGCTTCTTCCACCAGAAATAAGTATCAGGATATACATCTTTGTTTTTGTCATATTTTACAGCAACTGATGGTTCTGTTTCATGTTTTGAACAGCCTGCTGCAAAGTTTAATAAAATGGTGAAAATAAGCAGCTGTATATATAGATATTTAATTGAATGGCAGAACATGATTTATAGAAAGGAGTTTCAGGTTATAATGTAATTACATCAACAAGCCGGGGATAATAATTAACACCTGTTTTAGAGGCACAGTATCCAAATGTTTGAGATGCCCCGGGTGCAATTGTCTTATTATATTCAACACCGTCAATTGTATACTCTGTTCCAACTTGTGAAAGATTTCCATTCCACAAACTGTTTATCTCAGAATCATTTGAGTCTATTACAACTGTCCACGAATTTGCAGGAATACTTCCCAGATTAGTAATTGTTACATTTGCGCAGTATCCGGTGTCCCAATCGCTGACTACATTTATAACAGCACTAGAGGAAACAGCATTTTCCACACAAATACCTGCATCACAAATCATATCTCCGCAATCAAAATCATCAACACACTCAGGCACGATAATGTTCATGTCGTAATAAGGGAATGTATCTCCTGATACCGCTGCATCAGCCTCTATCCTGATTTTGTCAGAGTGAATACATCCGTCCAATATAGCCCCTGTAAATACGGAGACCTCAGCATATGGTGCTGATATGTTACCTGTAAAATCAGAATTAACACCAATATGAATCTGGGATTCCTGACTTGTGTAAATGAAAAAGTCTAAAGGATTTTCAATTCCAAGAACTTCTGCCCTGTCGCCAAAGCTGAACATTCCAGTAAGCAGCTTAACACTGCCGGAAATATTGATCTCTGCATCAGGTTCAATATTAAGACTTTTCAATTGATAAATTCCGTCACTTAATGAAATCGAACATCCGGCTCTTACCACTATGTCGCCATATGATCCTGAAGCTAATGATTTAGAGCACTCGCCGCTTTGACTGATTTCAATATCAGTTGTTCCAAAAGCAATGGACCTTAATGGAATAGAAACTTTTTCTGCATTGAAATTTTCAACTTCAACTCCGCTGACATTAACATCGTTTTGCTCTTTTATTATCTGTTTTGCCATAACATTTCCGTCAACAGTTGACCGCTCTCTTAAAAATACATTTCCACCTGAAATTGCATTTCCGATAATTTTTGCATCAGCTCCAATTTCCACATACTCATTTGAGCCCACATCCCCATCAACATCATCAGCCCTGTCCATTATGGCTGTCTGGTTTATACTGTAATAACAGACACTGTCCGTATCACAGGCATCTCCTGTGCCATCGTTGTTTGAATCCATCTGATCAGTGTTTACAAATGTCCGACAATTATCAATACTGTCAGGAATTTCGTCACCATCAGAATCTGAATCAAAATAATCCGGCCATCCGTCACCATCTGTATCTACGTTTCCGTCATATCCTTCATCAATATTGCTTATGCCATCATTATCGCAATCATCATTATCGCAGGACGGCATTTCATCAACATCAGCAAAAAATGTAACAGTGTATGAATGGGTAAATGGGTTTACGTCTCCATTTAAAACAGTTCCAGGAAGTGACTGCACAGTTGAATCAACAGCACATGTTAAAAATACAGTGTAATATCCTCTGCCCGCAAATGCATCCATTTCAACAAACGGAGGCAGCCCCTGTGCTATTCTGTCATCAGTATTTTCAAGTTCAAATGGAAATTGAGAATATGGATAAAAATTATCCTCGGTAATACTTTGATTATTAGGAGTGTTAATTTTAGTAATCCTGCAATCAGCAGTATTAGTATCAAGAGGAATCCCGTTATAAACAAGACCGGGAGAAATTGTAGCAAAATCATCATTCCCAATTACCATATTATCAGTAGCAGCCTGCATACTGGCTTTAGGATTGTGCTCAGTTACAAAAAAATGGGCATTTATAATTTGGTCGTTTTTGGAACTTACGGAAACAGTCCATTCTCCCGACGGCTTATCTACAAAATGCCCAATCAAAATTGAATTATCATAATCTGTAGAACTGAAATACATGGGCTCAATCTGATTAGATATTACAATATTTCCATCGGGAGATTTCAAAGTAACATTAAGACTCCATGCATCTTCACCTTCATCATCCATAACCAGTGTTTCGGTACTCATCGCAGTCAAAAACAGAGTAAAAGAGGTTGCATCAGGACTGACTGTAAAAGAAAAAGTACCATCTTCAGGTTCTTCATCAAGTATGATTGTTGATGGTTCGCTTATTATCTCTCCAGGTCCCAGAATATTTGCAACATTAGGATTATGCTTTGTAATAAGATCCTGCCAGTACACTGCCGTGCCGCTTGCATCATTACATTGTGATATAGCACCATCTTTTTTGGGCGAAAGATCAACATACTTCAGCAACTCTTCAAAGTCAGCATCTTGTGTAACAGCTAAAGCAGAAATAGTAAGACTCTCGTGATTTTTGTTAATATCCTCCTTCATCCAAACTTTTTTTATCCCCATAGCCCTATTAATATCAATTGTCTGTCCTCCATCGCTTAGAATATAGATATACTCTTTTTTGTTATTTAGCGTTCCATCTGTATTACCTTTCTCATTAAGACTTTTAATGGCTAGATAAACGCCGTCAAAAATATTAGTCAAATGAAGAATAACATAATTTTCTTTAATCTCAGTTAGCAAGTCGACAGGGGGTATGGTTTGTGAAATGTCGGTGAAATTACAACTATCAACTCCGGGGTTTATAATACATGATGCATCATTTGAAAATCCGGCAACAGCAATTGAAGTTAGCTCCGGCATATAAAAGGCACTATAAAGAAAAGCTCCGGTAGCACTAATAACATGCTGCCAGCGTTCAATATCTGGATTGCCTGAATCATAGCCCTCCATGCTTGCTGATTCATCTAAAACCAAAACCGTATTGTTTGCACACGAAGAAACACCACCTGGATCACAGGCATTTCCAACACCATTACCATCACAATCCTGCTGAAGAAAGTTAGGAACTTCAGGACAGTTATCATAAGCATTTAAAACACCATCAGGAGTATTATCAACATCATTAGGATCGTATTGCCCCAAGACAGTATCAAAGTCCTGACCATCATTATCCATAACAAGCCATTGTGCAAAAGACCGCACCCCAGCCAAAACCTCAGGCCCGGAAACGTTTAAAAGAAAAGAGTCAGAAGGATCAATGGTAGGGGCAAATGGCGCCGGATAGTTATCAGGATAATGTCCTGGGTAGGTTTCAATAATCATCGACCACCTATTTTGAGTTGCCTCCCAGTCTGTTGAGCCTCCACCATAAGTATATTGAAATTGGGGAGGTTTTTGGGGACGATAATTTTCTTTAGGATCTGTATCAGTTATAAGATCATTCATATCTCCGATCATTTGACTCTGCACTTTTGTGTAAATATCATTCTGAGGATGAAGGGTTGTTGAAGTATATCGCCACGGTATAAATACAAATTTACCGAATGAATGAATATCTATAGAACCTCGAATATTATAATTGTGTAAAATAAAACTACTGATATTTCTAGTTTCCGGTTCTGAAAACGGATATGGCCCAATAAAATCTTTACTACAGTGATCTGTAGATATTGCACCTCTCGTACCCCATTCAATACCCCAGTTTCTATTAAGTTCGACACCTACAGCCTGATAGTCATTTATATTAGAACAAAAATCATAAAATTTATTTGTTCCATCTGGCATCGTAACTATTGTATCCTGATAGTCATCTCTATTTTTTCTTATATACAACGGTGCATCATCATTCGATGCGTCAGCATCGGATAACACGATATTACGCTCCTCTCTGAAAAAATTATATCCATCAGGATTCTGGAGCGGCAGATAAATAATTTCTATTTTTTTCAGCAAATCGACGGTTTCAGGATCTCCCTGTTCATATTAGTACAACAAATTTTCGACAACGTACATGGACGATAAAACACCTACCTGTTCTGCAGCATGTATGCCTGCGCGTAAAAACAACGCAGGCTTACCGGTTGCAGCACCTTCGGGTGACGTAAATCTCAATGCATCCATTTCTCTGCCGTCGTAGGAATTTCCTATACTCTCAATACTTATTATGAGATCTGTTAATGGCTCATATGCTGTTTTCAGAGCTTCTATTTTATCTGCAATCTCATCATATGTATGATATTCAGTATAAAAATTATTATCAAGAGTTTGTGCTGTTGCTGATTTACCAGCAAGTAGTACACAAAA
The DNA here is from genome assembly GCA_016937935.1 of Deltaproteobacteria bacterium. Classification (GTDB taxonomy): domain Bacteria; phylum Myxococcota_A; class Polyangia; order JAAYKL01; family JAAYKL01; genus JAFGVO01. Next base: position 4,378 of record JAFGVO010000260.1, read on the forward strand.
GATTAATCCGATAATCAAAACAAATCGGTCTATTAAAATTTTTTTAATCGAAATTTTCATTTTTTATCTTTCTGTTTATTTTAAATAAATATTCTTTACTTTGCACATCTGAAACCTGTATTTTCTACTGCACCTTGTCCAAGTAAAATCCGATAAGTTACGCGCACATTAGCTACTTTTTCATCACCAAAAAAATTACCCCCTCTACGAACAATTGACGTTTCATCTTTGTCTAACCATGCAGAACCATCTGTTGGAGCTCCATCGTAAGTTACATGAGCCTCATCTTCAACATACTCTGAAACATTACCCGCCATATTACATAGTCCTTGCTCTGTATTGCCTTTGGGCTTACTACATACTGGAGCTGTGGTACCTGTGCCGCAACCGGTACCTAACTCTTTATTAACAACTGCAAAATCGCAGCTAACTGGATCTTCTCCCCAAGGATATGTTTTATCTTTTCCTCTGCTTCTGGCTGCATATTCCCACTCGGCCTCACTAGGTAAATGGCCTCCAATCCAACGGCAAAAATCTTTCATCTGATCGCGCGGTATACAATTTACAGGATGATTACTTCTGTCACTGTATAGCAGATTGTTTCTGTTTTCGTATGGCGTACAGGTCGTGGGATATATTGGCGGTTCCTGCAAACTTGAGGGTAAATAACACCCTCCGGCTTTTACACACTCTTTATACTGTGCTACTGTTACCTCGGTTTTGCCCATTTTAAAACTTGGTACATTCACTGTGTGCACAGGACCTTCTGGAATAAAAATTTCAGGAACTGGATAATCATCAGGTGCAACCATCAGGCCGCTGCCCATCTCATAACTTCCACCTTCAATATCAACCCATTCAAATCCCAACTCCAACAACACCGACGTATCCGTATCCATATCGCTTGATGATATCCAATCACTGTCAATACTGACAGAATCAACTGAAGAATCAGAATCAACAGGATTACTGGTATCACTTGATTTATCAGAATCACCCGGTTTGTTAGTGTCAACAGTATCAAGTGCTGTTTCACTATCTGTTTTAACACCCGCAGATTTGCTACAGCCTGCTGTCCACATTATTGACAGCGAAAATAAAAATAGTCCTCTAATTAAATTCATCTAAACTTCTCCTTAAATAATTTTCTCTTACAGTTTATATGTTTTACGATATTCACATATATCGATTTAAAATGAATATATTTTTACAAAATCGGTTTTTGATATGTAAAAATACAAACATAGTTGAATTCAATTATTCTGTTCTACTGCGTGTATCCCCTGTAATGGCAGCAACCCAAGGTCTTCTCCGTTAATTAAATATGATACATCATCTCCAACCTTTATATCATCTGTAAATTCCATTGCTCTTACATTGCGCATATAATCAATTTCATATTCAGAAATATCTGCTATCAAAATAATCTTATTGTCATAAGGCTCTGAGTCCTGTGCAAAAATTGCAGTTGAAATTAACATTCCAATTACTGACAAAATAAATCCTAAAAAAAACTTTTTCATTCTAATACCCCCTTGTTATTTAATATCTCGTGCACAACGAAAACCAACTTCAGGTGAAATATAATTTGATATGTTAATTAATCCTCTAAAATACGTTGTCAGCAAAATAGGATAATTCGTGTTAAATGATCCTCCTCTTGATATTGCAGAAGAGTCTCCTTCTATCCATCCACTACCATCATTTGGAGCGCCGTTATAATGCATATCAAGCGGTTCATCAAAGTAGCCATCCGCAAATCGATCAGCCATAAATTCATAAACATTGCCTGCCATATCGCAAAGTCCCTGCTCGGTATTTCCAGAAGGTTTGCTGCATACAGGCCAGGGAAGCCCGGTAGTGCATCCATAATTATCGTCAAAAGGGCCATCATTCATCACAGTATAATCGCACGAAGGAGATTCTTCACCCCAGGGATACGTGTTATCTTTTCCTCTGCTTCTTGCTGCATATTCCCACTCTGCTTCACTTGGCAGGCGTCCTTTTATAAACTCACAATAATCATTAGCATCTTGCCATAAAACATAATTTCTAGGATAATTTTCAACATTCAATTTATCATCATACGGCTTTTCATTTTTTGGATTACAAACTCCGGCATCAACGCATTGCTGATATTGATAAACTGTAACTTCAGTTTTTAAAATTTCAAAATCAGGGACTGTCACACTGTGTACCGGCATTGATGTGCAGTATTGATCTTCGGTGTCACACTCATGTCCCATCATATATGTGCCACCTTCAATCAGCACCCACTCATTCTCCATGGGAACAACCGGGGTTGTATCTGTATCCACCGTATCAAGGCTCGTATCCAACAAGCTGTCACTGTCCATACTGTCTGAATCTGACCCAACATTACTGTCAAGTGCTGTTTCAGTATCATCTTTAACACCGGCAGATTTGCTGCAGCTGTTTAGGGATAAAATTATTACTGAAAATATTAGTGTTTTATAATTCATCAAAATTAACTCTTTCTATTGGATTAGAACTATTAATTATAATCTTAATAGAAAGAAAATGAGAACCATAATTTAATTATAATCTGTATTGCTCTGTTGTCGTTGAATTTGAAGGTAATAAAAAAAGAATGGCTAACTAGTTATTTTATGCGCCTCTGTTTTAAACCGTTTTAGAAAATGATGTTCCTTTTTTTTCTTTCAGGTATGCGTCAAAGGTCATGCAGATGTTTCTTATAAAAACTGAGCCGGCGTTTGTGGCGGTGAGGGTTTCGTCCCCTTTTATTGTAAAGGGGAGGGCTGTTTTTCTTTGTTTGTCCAGTTCTTCCAGCTCGTTTTTAAAGTAGTCTTCAAAATTTACTTTAAACTGTTTGTAAAAATCATTGTAATTGATTTTAAAATTACACATCAGGCTTGTTATTACAAACTGGCGATATTTGTCGTCGTCAGTCAGTTTGTACCCTTTTACAACCGGGAGGGTATTGGTGTTTATTAGGGATTCATACTCTTTAAGGTTTTTACTGTTTTGATAAAAAGCCCCGTTAATGTAGCCGATTGATGATGCTCCAATTCCAAGCATCTCCCTGTGGGGGCTTACTGTGTAACCCATGAAGTTTCTAAACAGGGTTCCTTTTTCTTTTGCAACTGAGAGGTCGTCATCTTTTTTTGCAAAGTGGTCCATGCCAATCTGAACATATCCTTGGCTCATAAATTTTTTGTAGGCCGAGGCAAACATTGCAAATTTATCTTCTCTTTTTGGAAGGCTCGAATCTTTAATGCTTGACTGGTTTGACATTATTTTAGGCAGATACGCAAATGAGTAAAGGGCAACTCTGTCGGGAGAAATTTTTATAACCTTGTCAATTGTATTTTCAAATTGAGTAACTGTTTGTCCCGGGAGTCCATAAATCAGATCCATGTTTACTGATTTAAACCCGAGCTTTTTAGAATGTGAAAAAGTACTTTTAATCTGTTCTTCTGTTTGAGGCCGCCCAATGTGGTCCAGTACATTTGAATCCAGATCCTGCACACCAAAACTGATTCGGTTAAAACCCTGCTCTTTTAAAAAAGATATTTTATCAAGTGTAATCGAAGAGGGATTAACCTCAATGGCAACCTCCCCGTTTTCTGTTAAAACAAAAGAGCTTTTAATTTTTGTCAGCAATTTTGCAATCTGGTTGTCACTTAAAATAGAAGGGGTGCCTCCTCCAAAGTGGAGCTGAGCAATTTTATTTCGATTTTTTAAAACTTCTTTAAGGAGGGAAATCTCTCTTATCAGTGAGTCAACATATTTTTCAATCTGGTTTTCATTTTTTAAAATATGAGTGTAACAGCCGCAAAACGAACATCTCGTTTTGCAAAAGGGAATATGAATATAAAGCGACAAAGGCGTATTGGCATTTTGATCAGCCTCTTTTAATTGCAAAATAAACTGCTCTTTTCCAAAGTCTGAATTAAATTCAACAGCTGTGGGGTAAGAGGTGTACCTTGGCCCCTGTTTGTCATTTTCAGCCAGTACTTCCGGTGTTATTTTAAAATTCAATTTTAAACTCTTTTACTAAGTCGCTTAACTTCGCTAATCATAAACCTTGCGTTTTCAACCGGAGTGTCCGGAAGAATACCGTGACCCAGATTAAAAATATGACCCCTGCCGGAAGGTACGCTTTTTAAAATATCATCAACTTTTTGAGTGATAATATCTTTAGAACAATACAGTACTGACGAGTCCAGATTGCCCTGAATTGAAATATTGTTTCTGATAAATTTTGCCGCGTAACTGATTGAAATTTTCTCATCAATAGAGATAACATCAGCCCCGGTGGCATTGAGCAGATCAAGAACGTGGCTGCCGTCTTTAATAAAATAGATTATTGGAACCTCTTTACCCTTTGATGCAATATTCTGTCTTATTTTTTCAATAAGAGCTGCAATTTTAGGAATCACAAACTCTTTAACAACCTCCCTTGGCATGCTTCCCGCCCAGGTATCAAATATCTGAACAGCCTCTGCGCCCGCTTCAATCTGGGATGTTAAAAAATCAGCCTGAAGATCAACCAGTTTATCAAGTAAAAGGTGTGCCCTCTGGGGGTCCGAATAAATCAAAGCTCTAAGCTCTTTAAAATTTCCGGTTTTTCCCCCGCCCGTAAGATATGCGGCAAGGGTAAGAGGGGCTCCTCCAAAACCAATGAGTGCAACATCTTCTGGAAGTTCTGCTTTAATATTTTTAATTGCCTCATAAACAAAAACGAGTTTTTCTGTTTTGTTTACAACGTTTATATTTTCAATATCAGCAGCTGTTTTTACAGGGTTAGAGATAATCGGTCCCGGGTTAAAAGAGACATCAATTCCAATAACGGGAAGAACTATAAGAATGTCGCTGAATAAAATTGCCCCGTCAGGATTAACTTCTTTTAGAGGCATCAGGGTAACCTTTGCCGCAAGCTCGGGAGTTTTACAAAGTGTTAAAAAATCATACTTTGTTTTAAGCTCTCTGTAGTCCGCAAGATAACGTCCGGCCTGACGCATCATCCATACAGGAGTTCTCTCAATTTTTCTGTTAAAGCACGCATCAATAAAAAGTTTTGACATAATTTA
>JAFGVO010000261.1 GCA_016937935.1 Deltaproteobacteria bacterium
AAATACTATATCTACTGTCTGTTTTATTATATTTAAAACTTTTAACTTTTTAACAAAATAAGAGAGAGAAATATGAATACTATAGAAAAAGCAAAAGCGGCAAAACAGGCTTCTTTCAGACTGGCGTCAATTGACGATTCTAAAAAGAGTGAAGTTTTAAAAATTGTTGCAGAACTTTTAAAAGAGAAACAGGACTATATTCTTGCTGAAAACAGTAAGGATTTAGAACTGGCAAAGGCTGATAATACTGGAGATGTTCTTGTAAAACGGCTTGTTTTAAATCCTCAGAAAATTGATGTGATAATTGATAGTCTAAAAGACGTTGCTTCTCTAAAAGACCCGGTGGGAACTGTCCAGGTTAAAAGAGAACTTGATACGGATCTTATTCTTGAAAAAATTGCTGTGCCTATTGGTGTTATTGGAATTATTTTTGAATCAAGGCCGGATGCCCTTGTTCAAATTTCAAGTCTCTGTTTGAAATCCGGCAATGCGGCAATTTTAAAAGGCGGTAAAGAGGCTGTTAATAGTAATAGAGCGCTTTTTTCTCTTTTTGAAGAAGCAATGGAGAGGGTGGATCCTCTTTTCAAAAATTCATTGCAGCTTGTTGAAAGCCGTGATGATATTAAAGAACTTCTTGCTCTTGACCAATATGTTGATTTGATGATTCCAAGAGGTTCTAACGCTCTTGTGAAATACATTCAGGACAATACAAAAATTCCTGTAATGGGGCATGCTGATGGAATCTGTCATGTATATGTGGATAAAGAGGCTGACCTGGATATGGCAGTATCTGTTGCAGTTGATTCAAAATGCCAGTACCCGGCTGTCTGCAATGCTGTTGAAACTCTTCTTGTTCATAAAGATATTGCGGATACTTTTTTACCATCTGTTGCAAAAGAGCTTACAGATAGAGGGGTTGAGCTTAGAGGGGATGAAGCGACCAGAAAAATTATTGATGCAAAAGAAGCAGTAGATGAAGACTGGGAGACAGAATATACAGATCTTATACTATCTATAAAAGTTGTTGATGATTTTGATGGAGCTGTTGATCATATTAATTTTTACGGAAGTCATCACACTGATTGTATTGTAACTAATAATAGCGTAACATCAGAGCGTTTTATGAGTGTAGTTGATTCCAGTTCAACCCTTTTAAATTGTTCAACAAGATTTGCCGATGGATTCAGATACGGACTTGGAGCAGAGGTGGGTATTTCAACTAGTAAAATTCATGCCAGAGGACCTGTTGGTCTTGAGGGACTCCTTATTTATAAGTATAAGGTAAGGGGTAATGGCAATATTGTCGCTGATTATGCTGAAGGCAGAAAATCATTTACCCATAAAGAGCTTAAATAGGTTCTTTTAATTGCAGGTGTATTTAAGACGCTATGAGAAATTTTTCTAAATCACGTAAAGTTGTAATTAAGATTGGTACAAACACCCTCACAAAAGATGGTGCTTTAAATATCGCATATATTGATAATATTGCAGGACAGATTGCTAAACTAAAGGAGCTTGGTTTTTCTCCACTATTAGTATCTTCGGGAGCAATTGGCTTTGGTGCCCGTGAGATGGGCCGGACAACAAAGGTAGTTAAAACAAGATATAAGCAGGCTTATGCTGCTATCGGTCAGCCAATTTTAATTGATGCATACAGAGAGGCTTTTAAAGTTTACAATATTTTCATTGCTCAGGTTCTCTTAACCCGTGAAGCTCTTGATACTAGAGAGATGTATGTAAATCTGAAATCATCTGTTGAGACACTTCTTGAGATGGGAGTTGTCCCTATTTTTAATGAAAATGATTGTATCTCCACTTCGGAAATTGCTCCTTATATTGGAGATAACGATCAGCTAAGCGCACATATTGCCAGCAAACTTGATGCTGATCTTTTGATAATTTTAACTGATATTGATGCCTTGTATGATAAAAATCCCAATAAACACAGTTATGCAAAGCCAATATCTGTTGTGGATGAACTTACAGAAGAAATAATTTCTGCGGCGGGCGGGGCAAATACCTCTTTTTCAACCGGAGGAATGAAAACCAAGCTTATGGCCGTTGCAATTGCCAGAAAAGCCGGGTGTAAAGTTGTTTTGGCCCATGGTCTTCTTGATAATGTTGTTCCTCGAATCATGGATGGTGAGCAAATTGGAACCCTGTTTCTTGCGGCAAAAAACAAAATGTCAAATAAGTCGAGATGGATCTTAAATGCAACACCTAAAGGAAAGCTCATAATTGATGAAGGAGCTGAAAAAGCAATTTCTGAAAATAAAAGCCTTCTCCCATCGGGTCTAGTATCTGTTGAAGGTGAGTTTACAAAAGGAGATGTTATTTTAATTAATGACCGCTTTAAAGCCGTTGCAGGTTCTGACAGTTCAAGTATGCGTAAAATAATTGGTGTACATTCAAAAGATATTAAAACTATTCTTGGTGATGTTAAAAGAGATGTAATCAGTCGCTCATCAGAAATTGTAGAAATAAAAGATGCTAATCTGGATTGAGAATATTTCTTTGCAAATGTTTCAATCTGGTAACATTTTTTTTATATATTGTTAATCTCCCTAATATATGTTTTAAAAAAGAGTATGTTTTTAAGAGACTTAAAAGTTAAAGTTCTTGTTGTTTTTGCCATTGTTTTTGCTTTTTCGTGTACATCTTTAAATAAAACTGAATTTGAAACGGGAAACACCGTTTTACACACATCTTTATATTTTGACCATTTTAACAGTTATATACCTTATTATATCTCAATAAATTACGCTCCTGTTTATACATGGTCACTCTATGATATTGACGAAAATATTAAAGACACATCGGAAGGTGACAAAGTTAAACCAAATCCCACTCCATGGGCAGAGGCCTGGGACAGGGAGTTAATAGTGCAAAAAATGAATTCAATATTAATTGAAAATGGTATTTCTTCGATTAATATGCGTGTAAGGATGATTGCCCATGCAATTGTTGCATCAGGCTGGAAACAGAAAGTCTGGAATTATAATGCATGGGGTGTAAAGACAGGTTCATGGCAGAGAGATTATTACATCATGCCCACAATTGAGGAGATTGATGGTGAGAGTGTTGAGATAGAGGAAGAATCCTGGCGTTCTTTTAATAACTGGAGTGAAGCTGTAGATGATTATAAAGAGCGAATTAGCATGGATTCAAATCGACCTTCATATCGAAAAGCTTATAGTTTTTTACAGTCAGAAGATGTATCCGTAAAAGATGCAATTGGATATTGGGAAGCTCTTGGTGAAGGAAACTATTTTACAGCCAGAAAATTTACCGGTAGAAATTTTGCCCGTCTTTGCAGCACAGTAAGATCTTATTTATAAAAACAATCTGTTATATAATCAGACATAGAGTTGTAGAAAAGTGAAATCTTGTTTTCATGAGTGTTATTAATATAAATTAGGGATTTAATATATTTCCTGAACTATTTTTTTAATAGACTTGATAATAATTGGAGGCGTTAAATATGAAAATTAAAGTTAATATTTGTTCACTTCTCTGATTTATCAAAAAAACAATTGGGAGTCCAATGGTCCTTTAAATTCTAAACATCACCTAAAAAGATATTATG
>JAFGVO010000262.1 GCA_016937935.1 Deltaproteobacteria bacterium
ATATACTTAATTATTGATATACTTAATTATTGATATACTTAATTATTGATATACTTAATTATTGATATACTTAATTATTGATATATGTATTAATATATTATTGATTTATCAAGGAAGCCGGATATAATTAAAGATGATATTCAAGATTGCTGAATAATAATAGAGTTGAACAATAAGTTGAACAATAATAGGGTTGAACAATAAGGGTGCAAAAATGCGGTGCTTTTCCAAAATCCATAAAAAAAACCGGGGTCTGACATATTATACAATTGCCTGGATTATGGTATTTGTTTTTTTATGGATAATAGGGGCATCTCAATTTAAAAATCTCAGAAAATCAGTGCGGCAGGTCTCCTGCAGGCATACTAAAAAAAATCTTCAGCGGGCTGTTGAAATATATCTTGATTATGCAGGTTCTGCTCTTCCCCCTGTTTACAAGGCACTTGATATACAGGTTCTTATTAAGGAAAACACCCTTAAGACCATACCGGTATGCGGCGAGGGCGGCATATACAGAATAAATGACAATGGAATGATATACTGTTCTTTTCATGACAGAGAAGTTGAAGAATAAGACTAAATGGAAAATAGGGGGCGTAATGTCAGCTGCATTTAAAAGAAAAACTTTTTTAGTAAAAAAGGGCCTTCAGTTTCGTTATATGGGAGTTATTATAATTGCCATGCTTGCTGTTGCCATGGTTGTTGGATTTACAATTTATTTTACAATATGGGATAATATAAGTGATCCGGGCCAGTCTTTAAGCAGTATAAACAATATTTTTGAAAGAACAAATACAAAGCTGTGTTATTCAATAGTGGCTTTGATAATTTTTATTGCAGCAGCAAGTATTTTTGTGTCACATAAAATTGCAGGCCCTGTATACAGGTTTGAGCAGTCTGTTAAAAAAATAGCCCAGGGAGATCTTACTCTTAGAATAAAACTCAGAAAAGGTGATGAGCTTACTGAGTTGGCGGATATGTTTAACAATATGGTTGAATCTCTGGAAAAAATGGTTTCCATAGAAAGAGTTCATGCTGAAAAAATGGGCAAAGCCTTAGAAAAGCTCAGGAATAATTCTGATAAAAAAGAAGTGGAAGATATTTTGACATCCCTTACCAGAGATATAGAAACACTTAATACGCAGTTTAAAATTACCGGTTTTGAAGATAAAAGCGCTGATTCGGCTTTAGAATTTGAAGATAAAAGGGCTGATTCGGCTTTAGAAAATGAATCATGATTTTTTTTCCGGACATAAGCCCGGACGGTCATTATAACTTAGAATATTAGATTTTGCGGTTTGTTATAACCAATATATTTGTGCCGGAGTAACTTTTGAAACCTGAAATACTAAAAAATATATTATACGGATTGATTATTTTTGAGTTTATACTTTTAATAATTATGTTTTTTAAGGGCAGAAACAAATATTCTGAACTTGAAAAAAAATTCAGCCTTTCAGAAAGTGACATTAAAAAATCCCAGGATGAGGTTAAAACTCTTAATCTGGAGCTTTCAAAAATCAAACGGGATCTGGAAAGTTACAAAAGTCAGGTTGTAAAAGTGAGCAGCAGAATGGTCAAACTTCAGAGCCTGAGTACTTCAATAGGCTCTTCTTTTGATCTTAATGAAATTTTTGAGTCCTTAATAAGATCGGTTCAGTCAATTTTGGAAGCAAAATCAGGTTATGTACTTGTGTACAGAAAAGAAGAAAACCTCTTAAGGGCAGTTGCTGCATTTGGATCAGAAGAAGAAAAACTCTCTGAAATTTCAAATGACATGGATGAAGGAATCATCGGCAAGGCATATAAGATTAACGGCGCAATTTCTGAAATAGATTTTAAAGGGGATTACAAACTTAAGGAAATAGCTGAAAAATCAGTAAATCCGGTTGTAATTGCCGCGCCCATTGCCAAGCGTCAAATGGTTGAAGTTAACGATAAAACAGAAGAGCAGGTAGAAATACTCGGAATACTCTGCATAACTGAAATGAAGCATAAAAGAAGAGCGGTTACTGTTGATGACATGCGTCTTACTGACATTATATGCAACATGACAGCCATGGCCATAAAAAATGCAAATCTTTTTAGAACAGTTAAGATTCAGTCTATTACCGATGGTCTTACAAAACTGTATAATCATAGATACTTTCAGAATTTTCTTTCCAGAGAGATTGAAAGATCCAGCCGTTATGACAGCAAAGTTTCTCTTATAATCACCGATATTGACCATTTCAAAAGGTTTAATGATACCTATGGCCATCAGGCCGGGGATTATGTTCTTATCGAAACCGCAAAGGTAATAAAGGATGTTGTAAGAGAGGTTGATCTTCCGGCAAGGTATGGCGGAGAAGAGTTTTGTGTTGTATTTCCCAGTGTTAATGCTCAGCAGGCTTTCAGGGCGGCCGAACGGATCAGAACAGCCATTGAAAAAAAGGTTTATGACTGGAAAGATCAGAAACTGTCTGTAACAACTTCAATAGGAGTGGCCTGTTATCCTGATGATGCGGATGCAAAGGAAAAGCTTATCAAACTTGCCGATGCTGCTCTTTATGTTGCCAAGGAATCCGGAAGAAACAAAACAGTTATAGCCCAGGACAGCAGGGTTGATATTTCAATGTCGGAGAAATAAGTCTACATGACTGGAACAGCAATTCTATTAACCGCAGATGCAGGAATTTCTAGTGCATTTACAACTGTTTTTAATAAATTAGGTCTTCATCCCATAGTATTAAACGAAGAGACTGCATTTTTTTCTCTTTTATCTAATATTTCCCCTCTTTTTATATGTTTTGACACTTATGTGTGCTCTAATTCACCTG
>JAFGVO010000263.1 GCA_016937935.1 Deltaproteobacteria bacterium
GTTTCACATTCCCTAATCGGTCAAAATTTGAAAATTGTGCGAAAAAAATGATCTTTTTGAAAAAAAGTTAAAAACAGACAATATTATAGACTGTCATCCGCCCCCGCCTATGTCCTCCCCCGGTGGACGTATTGTCATTGGGGGAGGATTTTAACCTGCTGCTTTTTAGTGCTTCATAAAATTATTTTTTTACTTTTGCCAGACCGGGTCTATGCTCATTGTCAGCATTAATCCTCTGCCCGGGCCGTTTACGCTTGAGCCGTGGTAGCGGTAGGCTGTGTCAAAGATATTTTCGAATGTAAGTGATGTTAAAATATTTTTATTTGGCCTGTATGATAATCTTAAATCCATTACTGCAAACCAGGGAGTTCCACCTTTTGGAATTCTTTCATCTGATATGTCACTTAAAGCCAGTCTTGTTTGGGGGGCTGCCCATCTTAGTGCTGTTCCTGCGCTTAATCCTGTCTTGTTTTTCCACAAAAGTTCTACGGTTCCGTTTAATGGGGGAACTCTTGATAACGGTATCCTTTCATTAAAAGCTGCAGATGGATCTGACGGGGGATCTGCGGTGTTTGGTCCCTCTCCATATGTCCATGAAACTGTTGCTCTCGATGAAATATTCTCTGATATATCAGTAAATAAAAATGCTTCTACACCTTTAACAATTGTCAGGTCATCTGCATTTTCAAGCTGAAACCTGTTCCACGATGCGTTACAGGAGGGAGTATCAGGAGGACATTCATCTGCCTCTCTTGGACTTCTTACAATTGCATCACTTATTTTTGTTATAAACCCCCAAAGTTCTAAATTAAAAATGCCTGAAAATTTTAACCCCGCCTCGTATGTATCTGCATTTTCAGGTTTTAAACCTGCATTTTCAAATTGAAAACCAGGCCCTGTCTGCTGCCTTGATGTTAAATCATCAAGATTTGGAGCCCGAAATGATTTGTCGTAATTAACTACCAGAGATACAGGTTTATCCGTCGCCACAGTTAAAGATGCATTGTAAACAAAAGGGGTCCAGGTTCTGTTAACGGGGCTGCTGCCCGACTCGGGGTCTCCATCTGCATTTGCTCCAATCCACGAAAACCTACCGCCGGCAGAGAGTCTGATCCATTTAGCAATATCCACTGTTCCATTTAAAAAGAGCCCGCCATAAAGGTAGGTGGAACCATCGAGATACTGTCCACGGCTAAGCTCTTTATGATAGCCAATATCTGTTAACGTAATATACGAATGGGAATCAATAACATCAAAATAGGTATCAATACCGTAATCCATATCAACCATAAAATAACTTGAAAGCCAAAGATCTCTTGTACTTCCCTTTAAAGAAGTGCCTGCTGTATTAACGCTGTTAATTCCATTATCAAAAGCCAGAGCAAGGGGCTTGTCAAGGGTAAACTCCTCGTGCTGTCGCTGCCATGAAAGGGTTATTCTTAATTCATCAGCAACACTGTTAAATTTCTCCCCGGTAAAAGCTGTGTACACCAAATCTCTAAACTGCTGATCATAAGTGAAGCATTCATTGTACGGGGCATAGGCCGAAGGGCACCTGTCTGTTCGTGGAGCATTAAACTGACGATATGTGTAGGCCGCCAGCTTTATATTACTATTATCAGACAACCTGTAAACAAGAGCACCATCTGCAGTAAACTCGTCAAAACCCGTACCCTTTTGAGTTTTACCGTCTTTTTCAAATCTTGGAACAAGAGGCTCTTTGCCCGAATCAACCCCATAAATGGTTCCTCCGCTTTTTAGTTCATCAGCGGTTCTAAGTCCGGCACCTCCATAAAATGCTAACTTTTTATATGCAATATTACTCTCCAGTCTAAATCCCCCGCTGTGATCCTGTGACGCCATTTTTATAATAAGCTTTGGAGTAACCTTAAATTTATTAAATGCAAAATCTGTGTTTAAAACAGGTTCAATGGGTTTTGTAAGAATTACACCACCAAGGGCATCAGACCCCCAGCTTGTTGACCCGCCTCCACGCATGATATAAATCGAATCAATTGTCCCGCTGTCCAAAGTAAAAAAATACTGATTGGGCCCCTGCCTGTAGGTACTGTTGTTTAAACGTATTCCATCAAAAAGAAGCAGTGTCTGCTGCCCCGTTAGCCCTCTTGTATAAACAGAACCCTGACTGTGGGCGCTCTGCTGCACAAAAGCTCCGGGCTCAAATCTCAAAGCATCAGGTGCAGACCTTGGCTGCCTGAAATCAATCTGCTCCTTTGAAACTTTTGTAACTGCTCTATTATTTTCAAGGTAAGTACCAGGTGGTGACTGTGATTCAACAACAGTTTCAAACTCTTCATAATTGTCACTGTTTAAATCAGCCAAATCATTATCTGTATCAATATTATCAGTATCTATTATGACAGTATCAGTATCAGCAATGGATTCAGTATCCGACGCTGCCGCAAAACTACTTTTAAAAATTATTACAAGTAGAATACTTAGCTGAATTCTTCCAATCAGCATATTACAGATTTATGGGCAGACAAAAAGTGTATCAAGGATTTCCACCGAGCTTTTCACGTCAATTTCTGTAGGGTCTTTTTCAATTTCCCCCAAAAGTTTGTCAGCAGAACTGCTGTCAAGTTCTCTAACAGCTCTGTCAAAAAGAGGAACCAGAACCTGTAAAGATGCATAAACAGCATGGAGATTATCACCGGTACAGTTATCAAGAGCTTCAAATCTCTGTCTTATCAAAATTGACATTCCATAAAGAAGAGCAGTGTCATACTGGGTAATGGCCTGTTTCTGTAAATCTAAATTTTCGGCAGTCTCCCCGCTGTCCAAATCTCTCCAGCATCTTACAGCGAGAATACCATCATAGGCTCTGTCAGTTGTCAAAGGAGCAATAGCCCTCATCTCTTTTGCAAAACCTATTTCATCCCCCCTGTCACCTGCACCTGTAAAATAAGCCCATGAACTGTCACAATCCTTGGCGGCGGACGCACAGGTTGTTGACTCTTTTACTGTTGACACATAGAAAAACCAGGAAATGGCAGCATGAATAATTTCTGCATTTGCAGCCAGGTTATTACCATTGGCACCATCTGCAAAAGCCTCATTTAAAAGAGGTCTTAAAACTGCAGGCCCGACACAGTAATCCGGATTTTTTTCTGCAACACCTTCATCATCGCAGCTGGAACCGTCAGATGGCGGATCATAATGAATATCATAACGTCTGTCTATTCGTGAACCAAGCCCTTCCTGGGTATCAAGGAGAACCTTTGCCGCAATAAAATCATCAGCAGATGGAACATTGGAGTTGTTCCATAAAAGCTCGCCAATAGCCTCACCGGCCTCAACCCTTGCAATGCTTGAAATGCTGTCCTCAATTTTATGATAGCTGTTATCATCACTAATACATGCATCCCAGCTGTCATTATCGGGATCAGAGGGAGTATAATCAGTTTTCAGGGGCTCGCATTTGAAAATATTCTCATTGTAATCAGAAAATGAATCAGGCAGACAGGTATCTCTCAACTCAACCATAGTTGTATCACTGTCACTATCATTGTTATTATCGTTACCGCTACTTGACGAACATGCGGGAAGCAACAAAGATACTAATAACAGGTATTTTAAATTACATAGTTTTTTCATAAAAACCTCTCGAGAAATAAGTCCAATATTACGGATTCAAAGATACTGGTTAAAAACAGGCTTTTATTATCTTGCAAAAAATTCATGTTTGTCAACTCGGAAAAGTAATTGATCAGCTAAAAGATTTCTAGGGAACTCTCTGAACTACTATTGACA
>JAFGVO010000264.1 GCA_016937935.1 Deltaproteobacteria bacterium
TCCCCAACCACCGCTCTCGACCTGCTTTTCCAGGGAAAACTCCCGGATTTCGAATCCTGTCTGCCAACTACCGCTGAATAGTTACAACTTTTCTTATATTACTTGACTAAATATCAACCGTGCTTACATTTTGTCCACCCTAAAGTAGGGGCAGGTTAAATTAAGCAAATTTCGAAAATAAATATATCGACGAATAAGGAGATTTTGTAATGGGAAAAACTATAGGTATAGATCTTGGAACTACTAACAGCTGTGTGGCTGTTATTGAAGGAAACGAACCAATTGTTGTTACAAATGAAGAAGGTACAAGAACAACTCCTTCAGTTGTTGCGTGGGATGAGCAGGGTGAAACACTTGTTGGTCAGGTAGCCAAAAGACAATCCATTACCAATCCGGAAAATACAATATTTTCAATTAAAAGATTTATGGGGCGTAAATTTAATGAAGTTGGAGAGGAAGCTAAAATGGTTCCCTACAACATCGAGAAAGCGGCTAACGGTGATGTTGCTGTTGATGTCAGAGGCAAAAAATTTGCTCCCCCTGAAATTTCTGCAAGAGTATTGATGAAATTAAAAAAGGCTGCTGAAGACTATCTTGGAGAAGAGGTAACTGATGCTGTTATTACTGTGCCGGCCTATTTTAATGACTCTCAGCGTCAGGCAACCAAAGATGCGGGAAGAATTGCCGGCCTTGATGTTAAAAGAATTGTCAATGAGCCAACAGCTGCAGCTCTTGCCTATGGACTTGATAAAAAAGAGGAAGAGATTATTGCCGTTTTTGACTTTGGCGGAGGAACTTTTGATATTTCCATTCTCGAAGTTGGTGACAATGTTGTACAGGTTATTTCCACAAATGGTGACACACACCTGGGTGGTGACAATGTTGACAAAGTAATTATTGACTATCTCATAGCCGAGTTCAAAAAAGATCAGGGAATAGATATTTCTAAAGACAAAATGGTGCTTCAACGTTTGAAAGAGGCTTCTGAAAAAGCAAAAATCGAACTGAGCTCTGTTATGGAGACACACATCAATCTTCCATTTCTTACTGCAGATGCAACAGGCCCCAAGCACCTTGACATTAAACTCTCCAGAGCAAAATTTGAATCAATGATTTCTAATCTTGTTGAGCGCTCACTTATTCCGACCAAAAAAGCACTTGATGATGCGGGTAAAAGTACCAGCGAAATTAATGAGGTTATTCTTGTTGGCGGTTCTACCAGAATCCCTGCTGTGCAGGAGGCTGTTGAAAAATTCTTTGGCAAAAAACCTCATAAAGGTGTTAATCCCGATGAAGTTGTTGCCCTTGGTGCAGCAGTTCAGGCAGGTGTGTTAGCCGGTGACGTTAAAGATCTCCTTCTTTTAGATGTTACCCCTCTCTCCCTTGGTGTTGAAACCCTTGGTGGAGTAACAACAAAGATGATTGAACGAAACACAACAATTCCTGCAAAAAAATCAGAGATTTATTCTACTGCTGCTGATAACCAGACATCTGTTGAAATTCACGTTCTTCAAGGTGAACGCCAGATGGCTGCGGACAATAAAACTTTAGGCAAATTTCATCTGGAAGGAATTATGCCAGCCCCGAGAGGTGTTCCCAAAGTTGAAGTTACTTTTGATATTGATGCAAACGGAATTGCACATGTTTCTGCAAAAGATCTCGCTACAGGTAAAGAGCAGAAAATTACAATTACCGCATCTTCGGGTTTATCTGAAAATGAAATTGACCGTATGGTTAGCGATGCTGAGAAAAACAAATCAGCAGATGAGAAGAAAAGAAAAGAGATTGAGACCCGCAACAAGGCTGAACAGCTGGCTTACGGAATTGAAAAAACCCTTAGCGAAAATAAAGACAAGCTTCCCGCTGAAGAGGTCACTAATGTTGAAAAAGCTATTGTAACATTAAGAGAAGCGATAAAATCTGAAGATACTGCAAAAATTGAGACTGAAATGGAAAATCTCACAAAAGCATCACATAAAATTGCAGAGCTGGCATATCAGCAGGCCGGAAGCCCTGAAGGTGCTGGTGTTGCCGGAGCAGCACCAGGAGGAACCGCACCCGGTGGTGAAAATCCTGCTGCCGATGGTGACAGTGATGTAATCGATGCTGAGTTCGAAGAAAATTAAGCCTGATTTTCACATCTAATCAATAATAATTCCCCCATTTTAATATCTTTAAATTTAAAAAAATCTAAATAAATAAAACCTGAACTTTATCCAAATGGCCTCCGTCCGGATATGATAAGCCAGAAACTATCAACAAGTAATTTAATGTATAATTTCAACACATTACCAATCTTTAGAAATGGACTCCGTCCGGATATGCTATCCAAATAGAAATGGCCTCCGTCCGGATATGCTATCCAAATGGCCTCCGTCCGGATATAGTCGGTTGGTAAATTGTACAAATCGTCATAAACTTTATACATCTCCCGCCGTATTTCCTCGCAGGGTTCAATTTTTATTAGTTTGAACTAAAAAAATCAGTTGACTTGAAAAATAATTAATGCATATTGTTTCAATGTGAGCTGTGAAAAAAATAACAGCGTTACAAAAATAACGAGGTCGAAAATGACACCAAAGAAAATCGCAGAAAAAACAGTAGAAAGACTAATTGTCATTCATCGAATTCTTGTATCCCAAAAAGCAAATAATATTAAGTTTATCTATTCCCATGAAATTGCAAAACTTTCAGGTTTAAGCGCTCCACAGATAAGGCGGGATCTCATGCTGGTAGGATACTCGGGAAGCCCGGCCAAAGGCTACGATGTCAGTAAACTTAAAAATACGATAAATACATTTTTGGGCTTCAAGAAAAATAAAGAGGCTGTACTTGTTGGACTGGGATACCTTGGACGGGCACTTTTAGGATATTTTAACGGTCAGGATTCAAACATCAAATTCTCCATGGCTTTTGATATTAATCCCGAACGGGTAAATCGAATCATCTCAGGTGTAAACTGCTATCATATTGATGAAATGGGCTCCCGATTAAGCTCATCAAACATAAATATATGCGTTATTGCAGTACCAAAGCAAAGCGCCCAGGAAGTTGCCTGGACCGCTGTGGATAATAAAATAATCTCAATCTTGAACTTTGCCCCCCAACATTTACGGGTTCCTGAAAATGTTCACGTTGAAAACCTGGACCTCATGACAATGTTAGAAAAAGCGGCTTATTACTCAATGGAATAATTTTTTATAAAGGGTGGAATATATGAGTGAAATTAAACAGATAGAAAACATTTTAGAAAATTACAAAGACTCAGGGAGAGAAATGCTGATTCCTGTTCTTCAAGAGGTTCAGGAAGAGATCGGCTATCTTTCAAAAGATGCAGTAATTATTATTGGAAAGAGCCTTAAACTCCCCACAAGTAAAATATACGGGGTGGCTACATTTTATAATCAGTTCAGGTTTCAGAAACAGGGAGCCTGTCATCTTCAGATATGCAGAGGAACAGCTTGCCATGTTAAAGGTTCAGCAAATATTCTCGAATCTTTTGAAAGAAATCTGAATATTAAAGCCGGTGAAACTACAAAAGATGGAAAATTTTCCATCGAAGTTGTCGCCTGCATCGGTGCTTGCGGTCTGGCTCCTGTCATTGCTGCAAACGGGGAATTTCACGCAAGGCTTAAAGAAGACAATGTAAATGGAATAATTGATAGCTACAAATCAGATGAACCAACTGAAAAGAAGGTAAAACAGTGATGAATTTAAAACCTCTTACAAAAATATTTAACGACGAAAGATGTACTCATAAGATTGAAACACCCTGCAGACACCTTTTAACATGTTTAAATGAAGGACCTGTCTGTTATAAAAGTGACGATTCAATCAAAAATGTTGAAAACTGGAAAAGTGAAACCCTTAGAACAGCAACCCAAAAACCTCTAATAATTGTAGGTTCGGGCACCTGCGGTTTAGGAGCAGGATCACAAAGCAGTTATGATAAAATAAAAGAGTATCTTGAAGCTAACAATATTGATGCGGAACTCGCAAAAACCGGATGCATCGGTCTTTGCGCCAAGGAACCCATTGTTGATATTCAACTACCTGGAAAAAACAGAATCTCTTTTGGAATGGTAACGGAAAAAAGAGTTGAAAACCTGCTCGAATCAGTATTGGCAGGAACCCTGCCTAAAAAAGGTGTTGAAATATTATATCAGCATAGAAACGATAATGAAAGTTTTGCGGATGTTCCTTTTATTGATGAACATCCGTTTTTTAAATTTCAGAAAAGAGCGGTTCTTCTAAATTGCGGAGTAAATGACCCCGTAAGTATTGCAGACTATATTGCAAGAGGAGGCTATGCATCCCTCAGTAAAATTCTTCATTCTAAAACCAGAGATGAAGTTTGTGATGATGTTGAAAAAAGCGGTCTCAGAGGACGAGGTGGTGGCGGTTTCCTTGCGGGCAAAAAATGGAAGTTCGCTAAAAATACAGCTGCAGATCAAAAATATATGATTTGTAATGCTGATGAGGGAGATCCAGGGGCATTTATGGATAGAGCCGTAATTGAAGGTGACCCCCACTCCCTGCTTGAAGGCCTTTCTATAGCAGCCTACGCAATTGGAGCATCTGTTGCGTACATTTATATCAGAGCAGAATACCCCCTTGCAATCAAACATCTTAATATTGCAATTGAGGACTCAAAAGCAAATGGCCTTTTAGGTTCCAATATTTTAGACAGTGGTGTTAATCTGGAAATTAAAATCAAAAAAGGTGCCGGCGCTTTCGTATGTGGTGAAGAGACTGCTCTTATTAACAGTATCGAAGGTAAGCGGGGAATGCCGAGGCCACGTCCGCCCTTCCCCGCTGTTAGTGGTCTGTTTGGCAAACCCACAATTATCAACAATGTCGAAACCCTTGCAAATCTTCCCGGAATTTTCAGAAACGGTGTAGAGGTATTTGCAAAATCAGGCACAGCCACAAGCAAAGGTACAAAAGTTTTTGCACTCTCGGGAAAAGTTGAAAATACAGGTCTTGTTGAAGTTGAGATGGGCACCACCATGAGAAAAATAGTTTTTGATATTGGAGGTGGTATTCCTTTTAACAATGAGTTCAAAGCTGTACAGATTGGGGGACCGTCCGGTGGCTGTATTCCCCTTAGCCATTTAGATACTGAAGTTGATTATGAATCAATAAAAGAACTTGGTGCCATGATGGGTTCAGGAGGGCTTGTTGTAATGGATAACAAAACCTGCATGGTTGATGTTGCAAAATTCTTTATGGATTTTATTCAATCAGAAAGTTGCGGCAAATGTATCCCCTGCAGAGAAGGCACTAAAAGAATGCTTGAGATTCTTGAGAGAATAACTAAAGGAAGAGAGTCTGAAAGCAATATTGATGCTCTGGACAGATTCAAAGGCATTACCGAAATTGAAAAATTATCAAAAGTAATTCAGAGCACAAGTCTCTGCGGACTTGGACAGACTGCACCAAACCCGGTTTTAAGTACACTCAAGTGGTTTAAAAATGAATACGAAGAACATGTCTTTGAACGAAAATGCAGAGCAGGTGTCTGCAGAGAACTCGTTAAATATGAAATAAACAGCGACGCATGTACAGGGTGTATGCTCTGTATGAAAAAATGCCCTGTGGATGCGATCATGGGCGCAAAAAAGACAGCTCATTATATTATTGAGGATAAATGTATAAAATGCGGTGTCTGCTTTGATGTATGCAAACAAAATGCTGTTAAAGTAGCCTGAAATCAGTCTGGAGTTAATAAGATGTGTAAAATACAAATAAATGGAAAAATTGTTGAAGCTGAAGAAGGGACAATGCTTCTTGATACCCTTAGAAATAATGGAATCAAAGTACCTACCCTTTGCAATGTGAAAGGCCTTTCACCAACTGGTGCATGCAGAATGTGTGTTGTTGAAGTAGAAGGAATGAATAATCTTGTTCCAAGCTGTGCATTTCCCGTATCTGACGGAATGAGCGTTAAATCCCACTCTCCAAGAGCCCTTGAGGCCAGAAGAACAATTATAGAACTGCTTCTTTCAAGTCACCCCGATGATTGTAACTACTGCTCCCGGAATGGAAGCTGCGAACTTCAGTCAATGGCTGTAGAGCTTGGCATCAGACAACGAAGATACAAGGGAAGTTACAAAAAAAGAGATCTTGACGTGTCAAATCCGGCAATTGTCAGAGACCCTGAGAAATGTATCCTCTGCGGAAGATGTGTACGCGTCTGTGAAGAGATTCAGCACGTTGCAGCAATAGATTTTACAGGAAGAGGGAGCGGTTCGGTTGTTGAGACATCATTTAATCAGGGGCTGAATGTTTCGAGCTGTGTTAACTGCGGTCAATGTCTGCTGGTCTGCCCGACCGGTGCCCTTGTTGAAAAAAGCAATGTTGATGATGTAATGAAAGCTATTATGGATAAAGACAAGCATGTTGTATTGCAGCATGCCCCAAGTGTCTCTGTATCTCTTGCAGAAGAGTTCGGTGTAAAAGCTGGTAAAAATATTGAGGGAGAACTCGTAGCAGCAGCAAGAATCATTGGCTTTGACCGGGTTTTTGACACATCGTTCAGTGCGGACTTAACAATAATGGAAGAGGCTGCCGAACTTGTAGACAGAGTTGTAAATGGCGGAAAACTTCCCATGATGACGTCATGCTCCCCTGGATGGATTAAATTTGTAGAGCAGTTTTATCCTGAATTCATCGACAATTTGAGCACCTGTAAAAGTCCACAGCAGATGATGGGCGCAATAATAAAAAGTTATTATGCACAAAGAGAAAACATCAATCCTGAAAATATAATCAGCGTTGCTGTTATGCCCTGTACCGCTAAAAAATTTGAAGCCAGCCGTAACGAGATGACGGTTAACAATATTCCTGATGTTGATTATGTATTGACAACAAGAGAGTTTGCAAAACTCATAAGGTGCCATGGAATAAATATTGAACACATAGCACCAGAAGAACCTGATACTCCTTTTGGCGAGAGAAGCAGCGCAGGCAAACTGTTTGGAGCTTCGGGGGGAGTTATGGAGGCAGCTATAAGGACAGCATACTTCATGATTACCGGAAAATCCATGACTGATTTAAAAGTTCAAATATTAAGAGGTCAAAAGGATCTGAAAGAAACAAGTGTTACAATTGGAGATAAAACAATTAATGTTGCTGCGGTAAGCGGACTTGAAAACGCTCAAAAACTTTTAGATGATATTAAAAACAAAAAAAGAGATTATCAGTTTATCGAAGTTATGACATGCCCCGGAGGTTGTATCAATGGTGGAGGTCAGCCATTTAACATGGACATTGAAACTGTTAAAAAAAGAGCCTCCGCAATTTATAATGTTGATAAAAATGAGACGCTTAGACAGTCCCACGAAAACAGATCAATAAAAAGACTGTACGATGAATTTTTAATTGAGCCCCTGTCACACAAAAGTCATGTGCTTCTTCACACAAAATATATGGACAGATCTCAGATATTAAAGTGATTTAAATTATGGTTACAGGTAAAGACATCAATAAGGCATTTGTTCGTACTGCAAAAGAAAAATGCAGAGTGTGCTACACCTGCGTACGAGAGTGTCCCGCAAAAGCAATACGAATTTTTGACGGTCAAGCAGAAATAATTGCAGACCGCTGTATTGCCTGTGGTAATTGCGTTAAAGTATGCAGCCAGAATGCAAAACAGATAGTTGATTCTTCGGAGTGTATTAATGAAATTTTAAACAGTTCTAAAAAAGTTGCCGCCTGTATAGCACCAAGTTTTCCAGCAGATTTTTCTGATGTTGAACCAGAAATTTTAGTGGGAATGTTAAGTAAACTTGGCTTTGATTATATAACAGAGGTCTCTTTTGGTGCTGATCTTGTTGCTTATAAATATAAAGAACTCATTGAAAATAGTCATGGAGAAAAATTTATTGCAACAACATGCCCTGCAATTGTTGCCTATATTGAACGATATCAGGTTGACGCATTTAAAAATCTGGCTCCAATAGTTTCACCGATGATTGCACACGCCAAAGTTTTGAAACAGGAGTATGGGGAAGAAGTTAAATTAGTTTTTATTGGTCCATGTATCGCAAAAAAAATGGAGGCTGCATCACATAATCTTTCCGGCTATATTGATTGCGCTATAACTTTTAAAGAATTAAAACAGCTCTTCGAAGATAAAGATATTACTGCTCAAAATTCATTTAAGAAAAATTTTGACCCGCCTTATCCAGGTCTTGGTTCTCTGTTTCCTCTTAACGGTGGAATGCTGCAGGCATCAGACATCAAAGAAGATCTTGTTCTTGGGGATATAGTGGCAGCAGACGGATTATCAGAATTTGTAAGTGCAATTGGAGAATTTGCAGATGGCAATATGGATGTAAAATTACTTGAAGTTCTCTCATGCGAAGGATGCATTATGGGACCGGGTATGACAACGGACGAGCCAAAATTCAGAAGACGTTCCAGGGTTAGCAACTATGTTAGAAACAGTGGCTACAATACAAACAACAAAGAACATCTGCTTTATTTCAACAAATATAAAAATATTGATCTCTCAAGAAATTATACACTTTTTGATCAGAGAATTCCTTCCCCGTCAAACGAAGAATTGAACGCACTTTTAAAACGACTTGGAAAAGAGAGTGAAAAAGATGAACTTAACTGTCAGGCCTGTGGATATACAACATGCCGTGAACATGCTATCGCAATTCATAAAGGTCTTGCAGAAGATGAAATGTGTCTGCCCTTTGTAATTGAAAAATTAAAAAATACGGTTAACGCCCTCTCTGTTTCACATAAGCATCTTGAAGATACAAAAGATCAGCTTCTCCACTCGGAAAAACTGGCAAGCATGGGACAGCTTGCCGCAGGTGTTGCTCACGAGCTTAATAACCCCCTTGGTGTTGTTTTAATGTATTCACATCTGCTATTAGATGATCTGGATAAAGATACCGAACTCTATCAGGATCTGAAAATGATAACTCAACAGGCGGAACGGGGTAAAAAAATAGTGGCAAATCTTTTGGATTTTGCAAGAGAGAATAAAGTTTTAATTGAAGAAGTTGATATAAAAACCATACTCAAAAGAGCAGTTCAAAGCACAATTATTTCTGATAACATTAATGTTTCATTTAATTTTAATCACAAAAGCAAAACGTGCGAAATGGACAGGGATCAGATGCTTCAGGTGTTTACCAATATAATTTCAAATGCAAATGCGGCAATGGAAAATGGTGGTAAACTTATTATTTCAACGGATGACAATGAGGCGGAATTAAGAATAAGATTTAGTGACAATGGAGAGGGAATTGAAAAAAATAATTTAGATAAAATTTTTCAACCATTTTTCACAACCCGCAAAATGGGTAAAGGTACCGGCCTTGGACTTGCTGTCTCTTATGGAATCGTAAAAATGCATAGAGGTCGGATTGAAGTAAAATCGAATGCAGACAAAGAAAAAGGTGAGACAGGAAGCGAATTCCAGGTATGTCTCCCCAGGTTTGCAAAACTTGGATAAAGGTAAAAATATGAGTAAAACAGAAACTGAAAACAAAAAAATGGAAATATTGCTTGTTGACGATGATATTGATTTTTTAGAACAGCAGAAAATAATGCTGACATCTAACGGGTATGATGTAATTTTAGCAAATACCAGAATTGATGCCGAAAAGATTCTGGAAAATAAAAAACCGGACTTCGCTATTATTGATCTGATGATGGCTGAAAAAGATGATGGATTTGTTTTAAGCTACCATATTAAAAAATTGTACCCTGATGTTCCTGTGATAATTCTTACAGCTGTTACAAGCGAGACCGGCCTTGAATTTGACCTTACCGGAAAAGATAGTGCCTGGGTAAAAGCTGATGCTCTAATGTCGAAACCCGTAAGATTTGAACAGCTT
Organism: Deltaproteobacteria bacterium; assembly: GCA_016937935.1. Taxonomy (GTDB): domain Bacteria; phylum Myxococcota_A; class Polyangia; order JAAYKL01; family JAAYKL01; genus JAFGVO01. The sequence goes on from JAFGVO010000264.1 coordinate 9,864, forward strand.
CAAAGGGAGATTGAAAGACTCTGTAAAAATAAAGTATCTACCGATTTATAAACTTCTTGGATTTTCTACAACTGCTTTTTAATGCAGGCAGTAAAGGTTAGTGAGATGAAATACCAGTTTAAAATAGTTATTACTGATGATGAAGAGGGTATGCGTCTTGGAATCAAGCGGGCATTGGAATCAGAGGAGTGCAGAGTCTTTGATCAGGATGTTGAAGTTTCATTTGAAATATTTACAGCCGCAACAGGTGAAGAGTGCCTTGAAATTGCAGAAAAAGAATCTCCTCATCTCTACTTTTTAGATTATAAATTGCCGGGTATCAACGGCATTGAAACCCTTTCGAAGCTTAAACAGATTAATACGGACAATAATTATCTGGTAATAATGATGACAGCCTATGCGTCACTTCAAACTGCTGTAGCTGCAACAAGAGAAGGGGCATATGATTTTCTGGCGAAGCCATTTACCCCCAAAGAGGTAAGAGTCGCTTTAAAAAAATCAGTCCGTACTCTAATTTATCAGCTCCAGGCACAAAGATTAAGAGAAGAAAAAAAGCAGGTAAGATTTGAATTTATTTCAGTACTCTCCCATGAATTAAAAGCCCCGATCGGCGCAGTGGAAGGATATTTAGATCTCATAAGCGAAGGATATGTAACAGATAAAGAGTCAACAGACCGTATTTTAAGCAGATGCAGAACCAGGTTAAACGGAATGAGGAAACTCATTTTCGATCTTATTGATATGACCAGGATTGAGGCTGGCACAAAAAAAAGGAATGTCAGTTTAATCAATTTCTACCCTGCTTTAAGTGAGGCAGTTGAACTTGTGGAAGCCCCAAGACAGAAACGAAATATTAAAATAAATATTACCTGCGATGAAACATTAACTTTCAATTGTGACAGAACAGAAATTGATATCGTTTTGAACAATCTAATTTCTAACGCAGTAAAATATAATAAAGACAATGGTACAGTTTCTATCACTGTTTACAAAAGAGAGACTCAACTTTTTATTGAAGTTTCAGACACTGGAATTGGCCTTACACAAAAAGAGGCAGACAAACTTTTTGGCGAATTTGTACGAATTAAAAATTCAAAAACAACTTCCATTGAAGGCTCAGGACTCGGCCTGTCAACTGTAAAAAAGATTGCGGAACTCTATAAAGGATCTGCTACTGTAAAAAGTGTTCCGGATGAGGGAACTACATTTACTGTTATTTTAAACGAGGGGGAGCATGAAGGGGCAGGTTATGAAAACTGAGAATACAGAACAGAACATAATTGATGAGAATAAAATTTATTCTATTCTTCATAAAGGTTCTAAATATTCATCACAGGAGATACTTGATATCCTTAAAAGTGCCAGGGACCTGAAGGGCCTTAACATGGATAGTGTTTCAGCATTAATGACTGTTGAGGATGAAACACTTTTAAACGAAATTTTTAAAACAGCAAAAGAGATCAAAAATAAAATTTACGGACAGCGGCTGGTTATTTTTGCACCTTTATACGTTTCTAATTTATGCAATAATGAATGTACCTATTGTGCATTTCGTGCTGGTAACAAAAACATTAAAAGAGTTGCTCTGACACAGGAACAAATTCAAGATGAAACACTTCACCTTATCAATGAGGGGCACAAGCGAGTTCTTCTTGTAGCCGGAGAATCATATCCCCAAAACAAGTTTGAATATATTCTCCATGCAGTTGATTCTGTTTATAAAACAAAACATGCAAATGGAGAAATAAGACGAGTCAACGTTAACATCGCGCCACTTGATCTTGCCCAGTTTAAAGAGCTGAAAAAAAGGGACATCGGCACTTATCAGCTTTTTCAGGAGACCTATCATAAGGCTACCTACAAAGATGTTCATACCAAAGGTAAAAAAGCAGATTACGATTATCGCCTTACTGCAATGGACAGGGCCATAGAAGCAGGTATTGACGATGTTGGAATTGGTGTTCTGTTTGGACTTTACGACTGGAAATTTGAAGTACTGGCACTGTTACAGCATACACAACATCTTGAAAATAAATTTGGTGTAGGTCCTCACACAATAAGTGTTCCAAGGATTGAACCTGCAGGAGGCTCAAGTTATTCTCTTAATCCCGAAAATGCGGTTTCTGATTCTGACTTTAAAAAGCTTATTGCAATCTTAAGAATAGCTGTCCCCTATACCGGAATCATAATGTCCACAAGGGAGAACAGCGAATTAAGAAGTGAAACCTTTGCCCTAGGTGTTTCACAAATATCCGCAGGAAGCCGAACAAACCCTGGAGGCTATAGTGACGAGAATGCTGATGCCCAGGCCCAGTTTTCACTTGGTGATCATCGCTGCCTTGATGAAGTTATAAAAGACATAGCATCAATGGGTTACTTCCCATCATTTTGTACGGGCTGTTACCGCCTTGGACGAACAGGTGCTGATTTTATGGATCTTGCAAAACCCGGAGATATAAGAAATCACTGTGACCCCAATGCCATTTCAACATTCATGGAATACCTTATGGACTATGCTTCTGATGAAACAAAAAGTGCAGGATTAAAAGCAATTGAAAAAGCGTGTAAAACCATGGAGCCCATACCTGCCCAAAGATCCCGCAAATTTATTGAAAAAATTAAAAGTGGTGAACGTGATGTCTACTGTTGAAAATAAAATTTTGACCAGACTTGAAAGTGATCAGCTTGGACAACTTGAAATACCTGCAGATGCCCTTTATGGAATTCATACTTTAAGGGCACTTGATAATTTTAAAATATCAAATCGCAAAGTGAATCCGGTTCTGGCAAAAGCTGTTGCCACAGTCAAGCTTGCAGCTGCGAGGACAAATCGAAATATTGAAAAAAACGGGGAAAATTTATTAAAGTGGGATGGGATTATTAATGCCTGTGAACAACTTGCAGGTGGTGTCGGACTTGATCAGATAATAGTAGATGCTTTAAGTGGCGGAGCCGGAACAAGCATCAACATGAATGTAAATGAAGTTATCGCCAATATCACCCTCAAAGATATGAATTTAAATCCGGGAGACTATGATAAAATATCACCTTTAAACCATATAAACTTACACCAGTCCACCAATGATGTTTTTCCGACAGCTATTAAACTGGCTTCAATTTGGGAGATTCAGTTACTTGAACAGAGCATAATTTCCCTTCAGGAGGAGTTTCAGAAAAAAGAGAAAGAGTTTTCTGATGTAGTTAAAATTGGACGCACGGAATTTCAGGATGCTGTGCTTACAACTTTAGGAAAAACAATGTCTGCAGCGGCTGATGCATTTGCCAGAGACAGATGGAGAGTTTATAAATGCATTGAACGACTCCGTGTAATAAATTTAGGCGGTACTGCTATCGGCACAGGAATTGGTGCTCCTAAAAAATACATATTTCAGATCTGTGATGAATTACGGGCAATAACAGGAATCGGTTTCGCAAGAGGTGAAAACCTCATGGATACAACACAAAACTGTGATGTCTTTGTTGAGGTATCAGGTATTTTAAAAGCCCTTGCAACATCCCTGATAAAAATATCAACGGATTTAAGAATTCTTTCAAGCGGACCTGACAGCGGTTTTGGAGAGATTATTATTGAAGCAAAACAGGCAGGCTCATCCATTATGCCTGGCAAAGTTAATCCCGTAATTCCGGAAGCTGTTACCCAGGGTGCCATGCAGGTTATTGGAAACGACACAGTTATAACAATTGCAGCATCTTCGGGGAATCTTGAAATTAATCAATTTTTACCATTGATTGCGGATAATCTCTTAACATCAATACAGCTTCTGACAAACAGTGTTACCTCACTAGGTGAAAACTGTATTTCAACTTTAAAGGCAGATAAAAAAAGATGCCGCAAAAATATTGAATCCGGCACAGCTATCGCAACTGCCATTGTTCCTGTTTTAGGTTATGATGAGGTCTCAAGATTGACATCCAAAAGCATTAAAGAGGGTATTCCTCTTATACAGCTTGTTGTAAATGAAACCTCTTTATCAAATGAAGATATTGAAAAATTAACAACTCCTACAGCAGTCTGCAAACTGGGATATTAAAATGTCAAAAAAAATAAGAACACCAAAAGGTATGCGGCTTCACATTGGTATTTTTGGCAGGCGCAATGTGGGAAAGTCCACAGTATTAAACGCGCTTACAAATCAGAATGTGTCAATAGTTTCAAACCAGGCCGGCACAACAACCGACCCTGTTGAAAAACCAATGGAGCTTTTGCCATTAGGCCCGGTTATTTTTATTGATACCGCAGGAATCGATGACGAAGGTGATTTGGGTGAACTAAGAATTCAAAAAAGCATGAACGCTGTAAAGCGAACAGATATTGGTATTATAGTTTCTGACAGCGGAAAAATTGAAAAATTTGAACAGAGACTCATTACAATCTTTAAAGAATATAAAATTCCATTTTTTATAATTTTTAACAAAAGTGATCTTCAGGAGATTTTTCAGGAGACCGCTAATTATCTTGAAAATGAAAAAATATCATACGTAAAAACAGGTGCTAAAGATGGCATTGGAATAAACCTGATTAAAAACGAAATTATAAAGACCGCCCCTGAAGATTATCTTGCAGGCCAGCCAATTGCAGGTGATTTGGTTCCTCCTGGAGAGACCGCAATACTTGTTGTACCAATAGATAAAGAGGCTCCCAAAGGCCGTCTTATTCTTCCTCAGGTGCAGACAATCAGAGATCTTCTTGATTCTGACACAGTGGTAATGGTTGTAAAAGAGCGTGAACTCTCCCATGCATTGGATAACCTCAAACGTCCCCCTGCCCTTGTCATTACAGACTCTCAGGCATTTTTAAAAGTTGCCGCCGACACTCCTGACAATATACCAATAACAAGTTTTTCAATTCTTTTTGCCCGCTTAAAAGGAGATCTTGCCACCCAGGTAAAAGGAACCTTTGCAATTGACACATTAGAAAACGGAGACAAAATTCTTGTGGCAGAAGCGTGCACTCACCATCCAATCGGAGAAGATATCGGAAGAGTAAAAATACCAAGATGGATTACATCCTACTCAGGTAAAGATATTATTTTTGACACAGTCCAGGGACACGATTTTCCACCAAACTTAAAAGATTACAAACTGGTAATCCACTGCGGCGCATGCATGTTTAATAAAAAAGCCGTACTATCAAGAATCCTCGAGTGCAGTCTGGCGGGCGTACCAATAACCAACTACGGTCTAATAATAGCAAAAAGCCTTGGCATCTTAAAACGAGTCCTTAAACCATTCCCCGCCGCATACAATATCTTTGAAGAACTGGACGAGTAATTTCTACTGTTAAATTTTAGGCTTAAATTTCAAGATTTAAAGAGAGTTGATATTGGTAGTATTTTTTCATCGCCAACAAGGACAAAGATGCTAATCTATTATAATGCCTTTATCTTTATTTAGACAATTAGCGCTGCAGGTAGAGGTACCGCTACCGTTATTGTAGCCCTCGTCGCATTGCTCGTCACCGTTTAGTATACTGTCACCACAATAAGGACCCATTTTACACTCCACACTGCATTCATCGTATCCAGGGTCACCTTCAACGTTGTTATCCCCGTGGTCACATTCCTCTTCGCCAATGACTATTCCATCTCCGCACACCGAGTTACAACTGGTTTGGGAAGACTGAAATCCGTTGAGGGTAAGCATGTAGTTTGATGCGCCAAACATGCGTTCTGCATGAAACACCTTGAGTTCGTAGAGTTGGCCTTTTTCGAGTCCGAGATTCACCTCAAGGGTTCCGATTGATACCCCTGTAGATGTTCCGTCTGCGTTTAATGTCAGCGTACCTTCAAGCCTGGAATGCATTCCCCCAAGATCTAAAACCAGTGTGTTTTTGATAAACACCCACACATCATCATCACCTGAAAAAGTCAGCTCTTCGCCGCCCTTGAATTCAAACCAGGTGGTCACCACAGAGGTAAAGGCACCGCCGCTCGAATTTGTTCCACTGACATCGGTTGTATGCCACCCGCCGTTTTCATCACCTGCCAGGGGAACAAATGAGTTGACGGTTGAGGGTTCACATGTGTAGGGATCCATATTTCTACTGTCAAACATGTACACATCGTCAGATCCGTCTTGCCTGGCCAAACATAAATTTTTCAGCACTGTGTAGGCAGGATGCCACTCAACATAGTCCGGGGTTCCGTAGTTTTGTCCGGGGGTGCCCGTATACCACTCTGCAAATGATTCTGCACTGTAAAATTGATTGCCAAAAAGACAGTCTGAAGCGGCGCCGCCGGGGGCGCCCAAACAATTTCCGCTTGCTACAGGAATGCCGTTTTTTAATTTGTTTTCTACAAGCCCGGCTGTTCCCTGACCACTATATATTTGAAAATCCGGATGGGCCAGATCTGTGTTTGAACTGTTCCCGTAAATAAAATCTCTGTACACAATAGGAACCAGCAATTTATCGGGAAGCGCCTCTGTTTCCAGTTCGCACTGCCATCCTTTTTCAATTTTGCATTCGCTGCTGCAGCCATCGTTGTCGATATTATTTCCATCATCGCACTCATATGTGTCCCCCGGCAGAATCATACCATCGCCACACCGAGAAGAGCATTCGCCATCTACACACACCGGCTCCATTTTACAGGTAGGCGAGCATCCGCTGCCGGGCATATTGGAACCCGTATCGCATGCCTCGTCGCCTTCGACCACACCGTCACCACACTGCGTACGCCTGCACACCCAATCCTCTTCCGCCGGGCAAATCCAGTACCGAGGCCGATCTTCGGAATCATAAATAATATCAGTTTCAACCTCACAGATGTCGCTGCACCCCGCCCCGGTTATCTTGTTATTGTCCGTATCAACACCGTCATCACATTTCTCAGGACCCGAAACAACACCGTCACCACACATACCGGTTAACGCATAGCAGTAATCTGCACACTGATCACACGCACCTTCGGACATAAAGGGGGAATCCCATGCGCACATACCGGCATTTTCTGAACCTTCCTGCCCGCAGACGCACGGAATGCAACTATTGGGAGAGTAATTGTTCGTGTCTGCAACTTGCGTATCCGCATCTATGTTTTGTGTGTCGGTGTCTGTATTTTTTTTACTAGCCAGACTACCGTCCCAGTAAAATTCACCCTTGGGGCATGATGGGGTTACTGTTATGGTATCGCTGTCAGTACTTATACCGGTTGTATCTGGATTGACACCGCGGCTATCTGTATCAGAATCGTTAATACTATCACTATCATTTTCGTTTTCTTCACTCAAGTCATCGCTGCAGCCAGCCAGAAAGGTGAAGACAAAAAGTGTCATCATCCAAATTAATACAAATATATTTCTCATTTTACTCCTCCGAACATTATTGGTGAGGGACAAACACATCCCCATACCATTCATTATTACTTTTAGTTGTTATTTTCCTTATAAATAACGAAACAAAAGCAAAAACCGCACATAGGTAAAACAAAGTATCTTTTTCTGATTTCTGAATGTGGCATTTGCCCTCCTAAACGCATATTATATTGTTCATGAAATAAATATCGCATTTAAGCGGGAAAATTAACAAAGAAACTTTATGTTTTGTATAAATCTGAGGAACCAGGACCTTTCAGAAAAGAGCTTTTTATCTGTTTGTCTATAATGACAAAGGGATTTTCTTTTTAGCTCGTGATAATACTACGAGATGATCTCGTTCTTCTTTTATAATCTTGTCAATTATTGGTTGATATTTATCTCCCAATGCTTCGCCAATATCTTTTTGAAGGGACAGTTGCTCTTTTTCAAACTCAATAGAAAGATTTAGCAACTCCACATCATCTTTACTTGCATCAATTCGTGCAAAGGCATCACTTTTTCCTCCTTCTGCACTCAACGCTTCCAGATAGTCGACATATTCATCAGGGTATGCCCCTTTGGAAGGATCTTTTTTAAGTTCATCATTCATAGTTTCAAATTGAGAACAATGTACTTCTTCAACAGCGCTTAACGTATTAAACACGCCTTTAAGTTCTTCATTTTTAGCTTTATTGGCCAGTGCTTTATAAAGCTCAATGCCACTTCGTTCATCAGCAATCGCAACATCAATTAACTTTGTAATATCAAAACTAGTACCCATATAAATCTCCTTAACTGTTAACAAAACTTGTTTTATCATAATTAACTATTTTCTAATTTAAACCTAACCACCACTTTTGAAATGACAAACTTAAAATTCAGAAACTATTCCCGGACGGAGGCTGAATAATTATTCCGATAACAACAGCATAATTTAGACTGTAGTGAATCAGAATTTGCGTCTTTATTATCTACACGCACGTCCATTAGCATCCTGGTGTCCATACCGTCCATTGTGCCAATAATAATTAAAGCGCAAAATTCAATAAGCTTATAATTTATTTAATTTCTCAGTCCATAACCCTAAAATTATTTGCAAATTCACAATGACTAGAGTAAATATTTCCCTATGGATAACAATCAAAAAAAAAATTTCCGCCCCCTATTTCTTTATAAGAAAGAACCAGCTATAAAGAATTGGATTTTTGAAAGTAACCTCTAAAGAAACACCTCATGGGATACGACCAGGAACTTAAAAAAGGCGCTATTATAAATCTGTTTGGTCTTTTGGCCAAATTGGTCCATCCCCTTCTTCTGCTGATCATTCCCTGGTTGTTCGGTACCGAAGTGATGGGACTCTACTTTCTGGCTGTATTCCTGATAGATATAATTAATTACCTCATTTATTCCGGATACTGCGATGCCACCTCTATTTTTGCCAGCAAGTACGCCGATAAGAGCGACCCGGCCAGTAAGAAGGAATTGTATCGCATTTTTTCCAACGCTTTTGCAATTCCTACCGGACTTGGAATCATTATCGTTGCCATTGGCCTTTTTGTTGTAGAACCCTTTGTGGGGCTGGTTTACCCGGACAGACCCGAGCTGGTTAATGCTCTTAAGATTTTGGTGTGGACAGTTCCCATGTTAAGCCTTTCGTCCATTTGTATTGCCGGAACAAAGGCTCTAATGAAAATGCAATACGATGTTCTGATCAATTCAACCATGTATCCCTTGTTATTGCTCGCCCTGATGGTGGTGGCCTGGTGGCTGAATTTGGGGCTGATTGGATTAATGATTGCCAGATTGATTTCGCAGATTGTAGTGCTGGTGTTGTCCCTTTGGGCCTATGGCAAACACTTCTCACTGGGAGTGACATTCAAAAATATAATGCAATTCAAATTTGATAGAGAGATGTTCCGCTTTGTGCTGCCGCAAAACCTGAATATGACTTTTAATCGCTATATCACCCGTCTTGATGTGTTGATGCTGGGAGCGTTTGGTTTTTCTAATCATGCAGTTGCGTTCTATTCAGCTGGTGCGCTGATTACTAGTAATGTGCGTGAGGTTAAACAGATATTCACGTCAATTCTAGGACCGATTATCGCACGCCATCACGCCTCCGGTTCGTCTTCACTAATGACCGATGATCTTAGCAAAGTCGTTAGATGGACAACATCGTTGGGGGTACCCGTGATTCTCACCATCCTTATTTTACGAAACGATGTACTGTTACTGATGGATAAAAGCTTTAATGGAGATACACTTTTTATGGCCATCCTGCTGATGTCGCCGTTTTTAAGCTGCGCCATGGGAATGGCGGGAAATTGTATTGTCTGGACCAGGCACAGTAGCTGGAATCTGGTCAATAGCCTCTCTGTAGCCGGCATTAACACCTTGCTCAATTGGGTGATGATTCCATGGCTTGGACTTACCGGAGCGGCACTGGCAACTATAACCGCCAGTACAATTGTCTCTTTTGCACAAGTTGCTGAGCTTTATTATTTGGAGAAAGTCTATATTCGCCCGAGCGCAGTATACAAACCCTGGATTGGCCTGGGGATATTCATGGCTGCTATTTTTATATTTGGAGATCCGTCCAAAGTGAGCAGTATTTGGATTCGAGTCGCCATGGTTCCAGGGATGATTCTCTTGTTCTTTTTTCTTATGGTTCTGATACGTCATCCAGAAGCTCTCTCTTATGCAAAGCGACTAAAGCAGATGAAGTTCTTAAATTGGTTTTCCGGAAACTAAATTCAGCTAAAAATTTTATCCAGCATTGCTCCCAACATTCGGTTGCACCATGAAACGGTATGTGCAATTTGGCTAATCACTGCACCAAGTTTGGGGCGGGCCGGTTGGAAACGTGATCCAGGGCGGGATGAATCATTTAAATGGTGGGGCAAATGATGGGAGAGGTATCGCTGCAATCTGTTCAGGTGACCAGGAGAGGGAGTACACATATCGTCGTTGATACAATAAAACCTGGGTTGCAAATTTTTCAATGCACAGAATTCAGGGCCAAGAACCGAACGGTCAAACAGTTGGATAACAACATCTTGCTGACGTACTATTCGCGCTTTTTTTTCAATCAAAATCATATTCGAAAATAATTCGATAGGAGGAATATTAGACAAATCTCTAAATTTATCTTTGGCAGTACAAATTAACAGATCTTTAAATTCTCTGTTTTTCCAAGCATTTAGACAAGATGATTTTAGCAGGGTTCTGCATTGGTGCGCAGTATCATAAACAGATATACCGGGAAACTGTTTTTTCAGATGCCCGTAGAGGTTTCCTCGATAATTGCGCCAGGCCTTTTTGTGAGTTTGCCAAAACGCTTCCACTTCTCCTCTAATCCGTACTATTGCAGTGCCGTCCGGGTCAAAGAAATCTTCAGAGGTAACCGGGGCCCCTAAAAACATGTCATCGTTAAAGTATACAAAGCGTTCGGACAGCCCTGGAATAAACGGAAGCATTGCCTCAATAGAGTGAGAATTAAATGTTGGTAACATGTCTGCGTACTCCACGCCAAACAGTTCCGGATGAAACACCATCTCGACATCGGGGTAATCGTTTGAGTTATACCAGTCTGGAACCTGACCCTCTGCTGCAACGATAAAAATTTTGCGAACAAAGGGGGCAAATCGATGCACTGAATTGATAGATTGAATAATTTCCCGGTTGTCTCTGAAACGGTTGAGAATGTTAATATCCCTTGAGGTCACATTGGCTTTGTCACCAGCCTCTGAATTGATCTGTGCAGCGGCAAACTGCTCTCTTAAGGCAGCATTTTTTTCACCGTCAACCCAGGTGTAAACAAAGTCAATCTCCTCAGAAACGGGAGAAGTTGTCATTTTTGAATCCACTGTTTAAAATATTGCTCTAATCTTTCGCACGATTCACCGTTGGGTTGTTCAATGTGGCGGGCAATATAGTCGGTGGCGATGTCAACACAACAGTCCTTTTCGTTGACCGCTTTATCTACACATTGCAGCAGTTCATCAAAACTGAACGCACGCAGGCCTCCCATGTCTTCGGGGGGGTGCTTCCAGAAACCCTCCTGGTTATGAACTAATTCTGTAGAAATTCCTTTTTGGGACCATTGGCGCATTACCAGCCCTTCTCCTGCATCGGGAGGCACAATATGAATAGAGGGACGTAGCGTGTAATAGAACAGGTTGGCAAAGGAGGAGTAGTTGGTAATCAACAGATCACTGATAAGAATATCAACAAGTGAATCGGGGGACTCTGATTTAAACTTGAGTATCACCCCATCTCTTTTGCTACAGAACCTGGTGATAGCATCCAGGTAGTCTGCGTCGTATCGTTTTCGATCGTGCATTCGCAAAATAGCATTTGCACCAAGCTTATTAATGTGATTGAGCAATTTGTCAAGGAGCTCCCACTCTTCGCCCCAATGACCAAGCAGCCCGCCGTGGTGCCAGGTCATGCCTATCAACACATTGGGGCGGTTTACCACATCAATGCCAGGGTAACCATCTGCCATCAACTCGCGATTGAAGTTTTTGGAAAGGAGGCTCTCCGGACGCAACAGATCAGAATATGGTGACCCAAGAGTAACAAGATTGTCTTTGTGAATACCACGGTGACCTTTTGTAAAGTCATAATCAAACGGTCCCAAGGCCTGCCAGCGGAAGCGATCATTGGGCTGTGTTACCTCTCCCACCCGTTTTGACATGTTGCGGCGCATTCTTTCGGGGTGATCCATTCGCCATCCATAACCGTGCCAAAGTACATACATTCGCTTGGGGCGGTAGTGGGGTAAATGATTGTCTACCACCAGAATATCCGGATTGAAACGCATAAGACGCCACCAGGCTTTGAATGTGTCTCTCTGGATAATCTCTCCTTTAAAAGGCAGAATTTTTTCAACAGGTTGTTGTTTATATTGTTCAGGATTCTTGAGCGCCACTAATACTTCATTTTCTTCTTTATTGGCAAGGTGACATGCCATCGCCTGAATGTCAGCTTGAAATGTACTGGCCCAAAAACAAATTTTCATCTTCGTTCTCCATATATTTTTAGATTGGTCGGTACCTTTTGTGTGTTTTTAAAATAGTACTAACATTTGGGTTTATTAAAAATCATTCAAACATGTAACCAGCAAAATTAATCGTTGTCAATATCTGGTACATCATTATCTGCCAATCACCTGGATCATCAGAGCCATGCTATACCGAACATATAATTACGAATTCGGTTCAGTTTTAATCATCGAAACATAACAGTATTTTGATGAGACCCATACAGGGTATGGTCATTGTAAACGGAAGTCAGTTTTACAGGGAATTAAATTATACCAGAGCCAGGAGGATACCTGCGGCAACAGCTGACCCGATAACTCCGGATACGTTTGGTCCCATTGCGTGCATTAAAAGGAAGTTTTGAGGGTTGTTGTCAAGTCCCACTTTGTTTGCAACCCTTGCAGCCATAGGAACAGCCGAAACACCAGCAGCACCAATCAATGGATTAATGGGCTTGCTTGAGAGCTTGTTCATAAGTTTGGCTAAAAGCACACCTGCTGCGGTTCCTATTGAGAATGCAACTGCTCCAAGGAAGAGGATTCCTAAAGTCTCTGCGCTTAAAAACTTTTCTGCAGAAAGTTTTGATCCAACTGATAATCCAAGAAGAATTGTTACAATGTTAATAAACTCATTCTGAATAGTCTTGCTTAAACGGTCAACAACACCTGACTCTTTTGCAAGGTTGCCAAACATGAGACAACCAATAAGAGGCGTTGCATCAGGCAGAAGAATGATACACATGAAAAGCACAATCAGAGGAAATGATATTTTCTCAAGTTTTCCCACCGGACGAAGCTGATCCATCTTAATCATTCTCTCTGCTTTTGTTGTAAGCAGATTCATAATCGGAGGCTGAATAATTGGTACAAGCGCCATATACGAGTATGCCGCAACAGCTATAGCCCCAAGCAGGGATGGCGACAGCCTGCTCGCCACAAAGATAGACGTTGGCCCGTCAGCACCTCCGATGATTCCGATTGCAGCAGCATCATTAATATTATAATGAATCAAATCAGTAATGCTGCTGAGCCATAAAGCACCAATGAGAGTTGTAAAAATTCCAAACTGTGCAGCAGCTCCAAGGAGTGCAGTTTTTGGATTGGCCAATAGTGGTCCAAAATCAGTCATAGCTCCAACTCCCATAAAAATGAAGAGAGGGAAAAGACCGTTTTCGATACCCATTGAATATATGATATGCAAAAATCCATCCGGCTCAGTCACAATCTCTGCGGCATGGGCCATTCCAATAACAGGAATATTGGCAAGAATACCGCCAAATCCAATTGGAAGAAGAAGGAGAGGCTCAAACCCTTTTGCAATAGCAAGATAGATAAGAGCAAGTCCTACTAAAAGCATTATAATCTGACCGACGCCCTGAGGAAGAAGACCTTTTTTATGAAGTGTAGCTTCATCAGCCTTCTGCTTACGCTCAACTGCAGCGGCATTAACTGCAGCAAGTTTTTCCTCTTTTGCAGCTTTATATTCTGCAACCTGCTCTTCGTTCATTCCCAGTTCCTGAAAGCCTTCAATAAATGCTTTGATACCGGTTTTATCGATGAGCTTATCAATATTGCTCTCTTGAGCAGGAAGCGCTAGAGCTTCAGCTCCTGTTGAACTGTCCTCGGATTTCATTCCCAAAAAGAAGGTAGCAAAAATTATAGTGCCAAATGTTATCCACCAGGCTTTATTTACTCCAAAAGGAAATTTTAATTTATTATTATTCACAATAAGCCTCCCTAGTTAAGCTCAACAAGTACTTGTTCGGCTGTAACCTGGTCACCTTTGCCAACATTAATCGATGCAACTGTTCCTGCGGCATGAGCAGTAATCGGAGACTCCATTTTCATGGCTTCAAGAACAATTACAACATCACCTTCAGCAACAGAATCACCAACTTCAACCTTAATATCTAAAACAAGTCCAGGCATTGGAGCAACAATTGTACTTGCACCACCACCAGCTGCAGGAGCAGCTGATTTACTAACACCGGCTGTTACATCAACATCATAGTTCTTGCCGTTAACTGTGGCCTTGTTTCCGTTTAATTTAACTTCAAATTTCTTGCCTCCGACAGTTACAGTGTAACCCTCGGCAGAGCTTGCACCACCAGCTGCAGGAGATGCTGCACCGCCGGCATTTTTACGAACGCCAACTTTAGCTTCCCCTTTAAGGTACATAATACCTTTCTCTTTACAGGTAGCAGCAATAAAAACATTCTCGTCACTTACAGGAAGATTCTCTGCTTCGAGAATTTTCTTTGCCTGAGCAAGACCTTTAGCAGGATCAGCGTCATTAATTTCAAGTGCAGTCTTTTGGGTTGGCTCAAGGCTTAACTGCTCAGCGGCAATTTTAACAATCTCCTGATCGGGAGTTGTAGGAGTTTTTCCAAAATAACCTAAAACCATCTTGCCGTATCCGTCTGCAATTTTCTTCCATGGTCCAAACATTACATTGTTAAATGCCTGCTGAAAATAAAACTGAGAAACAGGAGTAACGGATGTCCCGTAACCGCCTCTTTCAACAACCTCTTTCATGGCTTTGATAATCTCAGGATATCTATTCATAAGATTATTGTCTCTAAGCATCTGGGTATTAGCTGTCAAAGCACCACCGGGCATTGGACTCCATGGAATAAGAGGCTCAACCATTGTGGCTTCGGGAGGAAGAAAGTAATCTTTCATACACTCTTTAAAAACATTCTCAGCTTCGAGTACTTTATCAATATCAACACCCAAATCATAATCAGTACCGCGAAGGGCATGCCACATTGTAGCAACGTCAGGCTGACATGTACCACCGGATGCAGGAGCTAAAGAGAGGTCGATTGCATCTGCGCCCGCATCAAGAGCGGCTTTATATCCCATAACACCGATACCAGCGGTCTCATGAGTATGAAAATGAATGAGAGTTCCCGCAGGAAGCATTTTGCGGGCACGTTTAATTGTTTCATAAACAACTGAAGGAACAGCTGTTCCTGAAGCATCTTTAAAACATACTGAATCATATGGAATGCCTGCATCAAGAATCTGTCTGAGAGTTTTCTCATAAAATGCAGGATCATGAGCGCCTTCACATCCGGGAGGAAGAGCCATGAGAGTAACCGAAACCTGGTGTTTAAGACCGGCATCAGTAATACATTTACCACTGTAAATAAGATTGTTCACATCATTTAAAGCATCAAAGTTTCTGATTGATGTAATTCCGTGTTTCTTAAAAAGATCAGCATGAGCCTTAATAACGTCAGATGGCTGAGATTCAAGACCAACAACATTTACACCCCTTGCAAGAGTCTGAAGATTGGCATCTTTTCCCGCTGCTACACGAAACTGATCCATCATATCAAATGCATCCTGGTTGCAGTAAAAATAGAGGGACTGAAATCTGGCACCGCCGCCGGCCTCAAACCAGTCAATACCAGCTGCTCTTGCAGCTTCCACTGCAGGAAGAAAATCTTCAGTTAATACCCTGGCTCCATAGACAGACTGAAAACCATCTCTGAATGCCGTACACATAAATTTAACTTTTTTCATAGCCACTGTATAATTCCTTTCAGCCTTGCGTATGATTTTTTACAACTGCAATTGCAGCTGCGATCATTGCTAATTGTTCATTTCCGCCGGTACCGCTCTCAATTGCAGCTTCGGGTTTTTCAAACTTTTTTAACACCATTGATGCAAGATACATGATAAGCACCATCAATGATAAAAAGAGAAAAACCCCTCCCATACCGGCAACCAATAATTCCAAACCTTTTTCCATTATGATTGCTCCTTATTAAAATATTTTTTTTTGATTTTTAATTGAGACATGATTCTTAGAAAATACTATTTAAAATATGGAATTCAATTTCCAAATTTGAGGGGAAAATACACCCGTAGCTCAAATTTCTCAACCTAAAACAGCTACTTTTTTTATTTTTTCCAGATAGTTAAAACATAAATGTAATTTTAAAAAAAACAGTTAACCATTTTGTGGATTCAGCTCCTCTTTTTTGGCCTGTACAAATGAAAGTGTGTTTATATCCTGAGCCTCTTCTTTTAAAAAATTAACCGTTTTATTCAGTTTCTTTTCAAACATATCAAGATGCTCAGTTTCCATAATTCCCCTTAGACTTTCCATCTCTATTGAGAGTTCGATAATTACTTCATGAAGATGAACCTCGGCTTTCATTTTTCCATCAACAATATCAGTTTCATGAACATAAAAACCATCAGTTCTCAAATCTTCGAGAAATTCTCTAAACACAATCAATGCAGCCTTTTTTGACGAAAAAGAGTAAAATATTTTAACAAAAGGCCTATCTATAAAATGGGACAGATCCTTATGAATTTTAAGTTTCTTCATAACAGCAGACATTGTTGTGCCCTGAAATAACAGTGTAAACAGAATATACCCCATAGTTAAATGAATTAAAAATGAGCGGTATTCAAGTGATGCGGGAATCATAAGAACAAGAGCCACGGGAACAGCCCCCCTCAGCCCTCCCCACAACAGCACGAACTGGGTTTTTCCGTTTATCTTATACTGGCTGGTCAATCTGTTGTACAAAGGTATAAGAGCATAAATAACAACAACACGAGCCCCTGTAATAATTACAACCGCAACGGCAATGTCTCCGACCATTTTACCAAAATCTTTAATATCCGAAAAAACAGCCGCCTCAGTTAAACCTAAAAGGAGAAATATCAGGCTGTTTGCAACAAATGAAAAATAGTTCCAGAAATTACTTATGGATTTAAGATCCCCATATCGAAGCTTCTTTTCAAGTCTATTCCTCAAAATAATACCCGCACTCATAGTTGCCATAACACCTGAGACATGAAAAAAATGGTCCGCCACAATAAAAGAGACATATGCAATTACCAGAGAAAGTGTAAGCATATATATGCGATTGCTCGAATTTATCAAAACCATGGCTAGCCCCATTACAGCAACTACTGTCCCAACCAGAACTCCTCCGATTAAAGTAGTAAAAAATGAAGTTGTTGCATCAAAAAAGTTGAGACTTTTTCCAAGGGCCAAAGATATTACTACATTAAAAAGAACAATAGCAGTGGCATCATTAAAAAGACTCTCCCCGTCAACAAGGGTTTTTAGGCGCCTTGGGGCTCCGGCCTCCTCAAAAAGAGCTATTACAGCAACAGGATCAGTGGCAGATATTAAAGCACCAAAAACCAATGCTCCGGCAAAGGATATGGGTAAAAATGCAGAAATTCCAGCCCCTGTAATAATTGCGGCAATTGCAACACCCACAATTGCCAGAAGCAGCACAGGAAAAAGGTTTTTCTTTAAAACATAAGTGTGAATATGTATTGACGCATCAAATATTAAAACCGGAAGAAAAAGATACAAAATCAAATCAGGTGTAAGTGAAAACTCCTGCAAAAAAAAGAACACTGATATTTGTTTAGACAAAATACCAAGAACAAGCCCAATAATTACAAGCCCCACAGTAAAAGGAAATTTCAGCCTTGCAGTAAGCAGCAAAGAGAGCGCCGCCACCCCCATAAAAAAAATAATACCAAGCATATCCAACGCAAAATGTTCCTGCACAAAGGCCTCCTAAACTCTTAAAAAATACTTTCTCAAAAAGAAAATAAAACAACAACGCTTATAAAATAAAATAAAAATAATTAAACTAAAAAGAGTCCCAATATTTATCCAAACCTAATCACATCCAAGGGATTTACAGCAAAAACAGCCTAAAAGGTTCCTTGAATCATCAGGCCTAAGTTGCTGCCATTTTTTTGAGGTTGAATCATTGGAGAGATTCCCCAGGACACTTTTTTTAACTGTTCGTTCTTTTTAATGGTCTTTCTTTTAATAACTGCCATGTCAACAATTACTGAAATCAGGGAAACTGTCAGAATTATTCCCCCAAGGGGTGGATATACATAATGAAAAACAAGAGCACCTGCTCCGGTCATCAGGAATCTAAAACCGATACCTTTAAAACCTCGTTTAATTTCGTGAATGTAAAAATAGCCTAGACCCGGAAAGAGTACAGCGCTCACACCGATTGTTGTTAAACCGGCAGCCCTCCCCTCACTCGAATCAGATACACCTGCCACAATTCCACCAACTGCAAAGCCGACAAGTGTCGGTATTAGAGAGAGACTAACAGCAGCAGCAGGTTTATAAAGCTGCTTTTCCAAATCGCATGTGCACGGGGCGCATGTGGATGGAATGGCAACATTTTGTTCCGACTCAAAGGAATGTGAATTGCCGGAAAACATCACAATGCCTATCACTAAGGATAAAACCAGCATACCAGGTATATTAATCTTTACAGTCATTTCAATTTTTAGTCATCCAACATTATTCTCAGTTATAGCCAATTGGTTTAACATGAAAATAAATTGTTCTCAAACAACACCCGTCTCAGAACAAACTATTTATAAAAATTTTTATATTCCTATTTTTATGAGTTCTATTAATGGGAGGGATTCGTCTACCGGGCGGGAGAGGTCTATTTTGCATTGTATTGTGTAGACTGTTTCATCTGTTGACTCTTCTTCAGATTCAAAATTGGTTTCTATTGTTGATTCTTGTGCCGGGCTTACTATTTTCTGATAAACAGTCCAAACTTTATGTGACTCTGATTTAAAAATTGTATTACAGGCGCTTCTGGCTTTGGGGGTTAAATCCACCTGTCCATATTCATTAAAATATGACTCCATGGCCTCTTCCATATCTTTTTCATTATACAGGGGCTCTTCAGGTACTCTTGTTAACGAAAGTGCCTCTTCCCAATCCTTTATTGCCAGAGCTCTTAACAGTGCGTGCATCTCGTTTCTTACTCTTGCCCTAAATGCCCTCATGTCGTCAGTTATTGATACTGGCTTTTCAATTTTTTCAACACCCGTATCAGACGGGGCGCTGCTTAAAAGTGCCCACTCGTCGATAAGTGTTGAATCAACCCGCTTTACAAGGCCGTAAAAAAACGCAAGAATATTTTCAAACTCTTCACTCCACAGATTCTGGGGCACATTCTGGACTGCCACTTTATAAAACTGACTTAAATATCTTAAAAGTATTCCTTCACTTCTCCCTAGGCCAAGCTGACTTACGTAGTAATTAAAATCATAACAATTTTCATAAATCTCTCTGGCTATATTTTTAGGATGAATATACCCCTCTTCAAGCCAGGGATGACTTTCCGAAAAGGTCTTGTACGTCTCTGTAATAAATTCCAGATCCGGCTTGGGATGCTCAACCTTTTCAAGCTCCTCCATTCGCTCTTCGTATGGCATTCCTTCCATTTTCAATTTACCGATGAGTTCAGATTTTTCTCTGTCTATCTGCTTATACAATATGGCTCGAGGGTCTTCTAAAATTGCCTCAATAAGAGTAATCATTGTAAGCTCTTTTAAATCATCATTTTCAAGGTACTCAATAGTGGTTGCCAGATATAAAGAGAGATCATGATTCAATGAAAAATTATCCTGCAGCTTGTCACTTAAAACAAACTGTTTACTAATTCCATTTACAACCTGCTTTTTTTCAACAAGGTTTGCATTTACAAGTGATTTCATTAGAGATGCAGCTTTTTTTCGCCTCTCACTTTTTTGCTCATCAGTTCCGTGTGATCTGTAAATGAGATCAACAAGACGCCTGTATCCATTATCACTGTTTAAAATTAAATTAACAATCATCCCATGAGTCACATCAAACCGAGGAACCAGAGCTTCGGGCTCTGAAGCTATCAATTTATCAAACGTGCTCTTATCCCAGGGAATTGCATTTAACGGAGGATTTCTTTTTCTAAGCTTCTTCTTAAGGTGAGGGTTTTTTAACAACTTAATCTCAATCTGTTTGTTTTCAACAACCCACTCCGGAGCAAGGCAGACAACCAGTCCACTATCATCAAAACCTTTTCTGCCCGCTCTTCCGGAAATCTGATGAAACTCTCTTGCCGTTATTATTGTCTGTTTGACACCATTATATTTGTGTAAAAGTCTTATAACCACAGTGTGAATGGGAATATTAACACCAACACCCAAAGTGTCTGTTCCGCTTATTACCTTTATCAAACCTTTGGCTGATAATTTTTCAACAACTCTTCTGTATTTAGGCAGCAGTCCTGCGTGATGAACCCCGATGCCATGTCTGATAAATCGTGAAAACTCCTTACCATATGGAGTATTAAATTTAATATCTGCAATCTCCTTGGATATTAACTGTTTTTCCTCCTTGGTAGTAATGTTTACACTCATTAAATTGGAAGCCTGCTCCGCACAATCTCTTTGAGTAAAACTTACAAGATATACAGGTGCAAGCCCGGCACTTGAAAGAGATTCAACAATCTCATGGGTATGATTTTCCCGATATTCAAACTCTAATGGAACAGGCCTCAAATCGCTTTTAACAACGGCAACATCCCTGTCAGTATAATTTTGCAGATTATTTACAATGTCATCCGTGTTACCAAGAGTTGCACTCATCAAAAGGAAAACTGAATCCTTCATTGTAATTAAAGGTATCTGCCATGCAACCCCTCTGTCTCTGTCCCCATAGTAGTGAAACTCATCCATAACAACATAATCAACAGCTATATTATCTTCCCGTAACGCCTTATTTGATAGTATTTCAGCAGTACAGCAGATAACAGAAGCATCATTGTTTACTGCTCCGTCTCCAGTCAAAAGACCAACATTCTGAGCACCTAAAACCTCACAAAGCCAAAAAAATTTCTCATTAACAAGTGCTTTGGTGGGGGCTGTATAATATGAAATTCTTCCCTCTGCCATTGCCTGAAAATGAAGGGCCAGAGCCACCATGGATTTTCCTGAACCTGTGGGGGTTTTTAAAATAACATGTTTGTGGCTTAAAAGTTCAAGAACAGCCTCTTCCTGGGCCGGATAAAGCTCAAGATTTATGGAGTCAATATAATCCATAAACTCCATTAAAATATCATCCGAAGTAATGGCTTTATTATCTGTTTTGAGAAGCTTTAATTTTGTTAAAAGAGGGGGGAGCGTTTTTTCATTTTCATCCATATTTATACCAGTATTGTCCCCTGTTCCACTCTTGTACCTGAAAAAAACTGTTTTGCAGTGAGTGCATTTTTTCCCGGAAGCTGAAGATTTATAACTCTTATAATCCCTTTGCCGCAGGAGATATCAATTCCACTTTTACTGTGTTCAATTACTTCACCGGGATTTGGAGCAGAACTCTCATCAGTGTTCAAAACCTCGCATTTGTGAATTTTAACAACTTTGTCACCCCATAAAGTATAGGCTCCAGGCCAGGGATTAACACCTCTTATATGGCAATCAATCTGCCTTGCACTTTTAGACCAGTCAATTTTTCCATCAATTTTTAAAAGCTGTGAGGCATAGGATTTATTATCGTCACTCTGTTTAACAGGTATAATATTCTCAAAATTTAAAATAACCTCTAATAATGCCGCAGCGCCAAGCTGTGAGAGTCGTTTTGTCAGTTCGCCTGCAGTTTCACTTTTTCCAATCTCAAGTTTTTTAATGAGGTACACATCTCCGGCATCTAGTTCCAGGACAGTTTTCATTATTGAAACACCAGCCTCTTTTTCACCGTTAATTATTGCATGATTAATGGGCGCTGCACCTCTGTAACGAGGTAAAATCGAAGCATGAACATTCAGACATCCAAGTATTGGAACATCAAGCAGAGAAGGTCCTAAAAGTTTTCCATAGGCTGCAGTAACAATTAAATCAGGTTCAAACTCTTTTATTTTAGAAGCAAATTTTTTGCCTTTTACAATTTCAGGTTGAATTATATCAACTCCAAGCTCAAGTGCTTTGTCCTTAACAGGAGAAAAAACCACTTTTTTACCACGGCCCTGCTTCTTATCAGGTTGAGTAACAACAAGTTTTAAATCAGTGTGTTCATTTAGAATCTCAAGAGTTGGAACCGCAAAATCAGGAGTCCCCATAAAAATGGTTTTCATTTTAGTCAATGTCATTAATACCCGGTTTTATTTTTTAGAATTTTTAATTTTAGTAAGTTCCTTAATCATCATCTTCTTTTTAAGATAACCAACCTTGTCAGCAAGTGATTTACCATTTAGATGGTCAAGTTCATGTTGAATAGCAACGGCAAAAAGACCTTCAGCTGTAAGTTCAAAAAACTCCCCATCTGTATTTTGTGCTTTTACAGTAACTTTTGCTGCTCGTTCCACGTCAATATACATGCCTGGAAAACTCAAACATCCCTCTTCCCAGACTAAATCACCTTCAATATCAATAATTTCCGGGTTTATAAAAACATTAAGATCAGACTGATTATCTTCGGCAATATCAATAATAAATATTCTTTTTGAAATTCCCACCTGATTTGCAGCGAGACCTACTCCAGGGGCGGCATACATGGTTTCTGCCATATCCTCAGCAAGCACTTTTAATTGATCATTAAAATCAGTTACAGGCTCACAATTTTTTTTTAAAACTTCATCGGGATAAATTACTATATTTTTTAATGCCATAAATCCTCTTTACTATTAATTATTTAAAGCTTCTTTATAATGCTGTAATACTTCAGAATTACCTAAAAGTTCTTTAGCTTCATCAACCACTGATAAAATTGTATCTATTTTTTCAGCTAAACTATCCTCTATTTCAATATTGGTTTTATACTCTTCATATTCTTTTTTTAACCGATTATATGAAAAAAGAACCTCTTTAACAGTTGAATCCTCGGCAATTTCAAGAATATCAAAATAAGTTCCTTCTACTATTTCTTTATATTTTTCGTCAATAAGTGAATCATTAAAGCTGCTTATTGTTGTAGATAAATTTTCAGTTTCAACAAAAACAGCACTCTCTGTTAAAAATTGATTATCAGCTTTTGCAGGAGTAAAATTTTCACTCTTAACCATTTTAATAACAGTAAGCGCTGCTAAAAAAGGCTCAATATATAAATAGGTCGAGTCAATTTTATTAGTAATATCTTTTATAGTATTTTGTCCATTACACATTTTAAGAATATTATATTCATCTGCAGAACAATTTATTACATTACTGATATAGCTAATCTCTTTACTCAAGCTTATAGGATAAGAATCATCAATGATATTTTTAAACTCAATTATATCATAAAATCTTTTAAAACCATTTAAAATTAAAACTTCAACTGGTTGTATAATTAAAATATTCTCATTTAAAATAATCTCTTCTTCTTTAAAAGAACTTAAACCATCTCTCCAGGTAAACGTATCAAAAAGAAGATATTCATAGTGCTCTCTTACAACAGGAAAAAGTTCACGGGAAGATATAACACCATTATCAACCAGGACTACACCGGCTTTTCTTCCACTCTCTTCAATAATTTCACATATTTCATTATATTTATCATCACTAATTTTTTTATTATTGTATAAAATTTCTACAAGTCGATCCTGGGGTGAATCTGAGTAAACAATCAATGGCTGACCTGAATCTATTATAATTTTTCTTTCAACTTTACCATTTTGAGCAGTTATAGTTCCTGTTAATACTTTTTCACAAACTTCATATAGCAGTTGATAAAATGGCTTATAGTTATTCTCTGATATATCATCAATAACATGCTTTGAAGATGAAAAGAATGACTGTATCTCAGTTTTGACATTACTCTTATCGGTAAAAAAAGAGTAATCAGCTTTATTGCTATCATCTTTTATATGCTGTTTAATGTTATTATCTTCAATATTTTCAGCATTTACAGATTGAAACTGATTTTTTTCTTTATGGTTTTGATGCTCATCTTTATCATCAAGTAAAATTGATTCGCCAACTCCGCTTGAATCATTTATATATGCCTGAATATCAATAGATTCCAATCCTTCAGCAAAATCAGGAGGCATTGTAGTTTTAAAATCAGGATCCATACTATTTTCAACAAGTGAAATAAACTGCTTTAATGACATTGAATCATCAGGATAAAAGTCATTCTCATTTGTTGAATTTTTTCTATTTAATATCGGAAGCTGCCTTGCGCTATTCATAGCCTGAAGAAAAGAAGAGGAACTACCAACACGTTTATAATTACTTTTTGAATTGTTAAACAAAAATGATACTTGAGAAAAAAATTTATCCTCTGATTCACTTATATCAATAAATGAATCAGCCCCTGCTTTAAAAAGTATTTCATGTCGGGAGTTTTTTGTAATTACAATAAGTGGTATACCATTAAATTTTGAGGATGATTTTATTTTATAAATAATATTTTCAGCGTCTTCATTAGAATCTCCAATAATACATAACCCTGTCAATTCAAAATTTATTTCATCATTATCAAGAGAAGAAAATAGAATATTTTTTTTAATCTCATAAGAGGTGGTCTGAAGTAATTTTTCAAAATATTCGGGTAAATTAAATGAAAGTATTATGTTTTTTTCATTTTCCATAGAGTATAATTTTATGACCCGGCAGAAAAAACGTCAAACTTGTAATTGAAAATTATAATAAAAATTATTGAAGTAGTTCAATTCTTGCAATTGGTGCGCAATCGCCTTTTCTAGTACCTAAACGTGTAACCCTTGTATAACCACCGGGACGTTCTTTAAAACGTGGTACTAACACATTAAAAAGTTTATCAATCAAATCTACAGATCCGGAATCTTCAATACCATCATGATATTTTTGAGGTAAAAATTTAGAAACGATGCTTTTCGCATGAATTTCTTTACGAATCTCTTCAATTGAAAGACTCTTTTTATCTTTACCGATAGAATCCTGAGCCTTTGAAGCCTGAGTGATTAAACGTTCTACTATTGAACGTAATTCCATTGCTTTAGCATGTGTTGTATCAATCTCTTCATGCAATATCAATGCTGCAGCCATATTTCTAAAAAGAGCTCTGCGATGGCTTGAATTACGACCTAATTTTCGTCCACTTTTATGATGTCTCATAACTATACCTTTTATGCGCCTTGTTGTTTTTTCCAGCGTTCTGTAAGCTGATCCCAGTTATCAATTCTAAGTCCAAGCTGTAAATCCATTTCAGCAAGAATATCTCTAATTTCTTTAAGAGATTTTCTACCAAAATTCTTTGTCTTAAGCATTTCACCTTCAGATCTTTGAACCAGCTCACCAATTAATTTAATTCCTGCATTCTGAAGACAATTTGATGATCTGACAGAAAGTTCAAGTTCATCAACAGGACGAAACAGATTATCATTTACCTGATGTTCCGGTTCTTCCTCTTCAAACATTGGAAGCTCATCTTCTTCTTCAAAATTTATGAAAATATTTAAATGTTCTTTTAAAATTTTTGCAGAATATGCTAAAGCATCTTCTGGTCTTACACTTCCATCTGTCCATACTTCTAAAACAAGTTTATCATAATCTGTAATTTGACCAACCCTGGCATTAGTTACAGAATAATTAACTTTGCGTACAGGTGAATAAAGTGCATCCATTTGAATCCAGCCAACATCAACTGCCGGAGTATCGTCTTCCATAGCCTCTTTACGATCAGAAGGAAGATAGCCTCTACCAGGTCCAATAACTACTTCAAAAGCAAATCTTCCACCATCAGCAACTGTAGCAATATGCTGAGAAGGATTTAAAACTTCCACAAGAGGATTGCCAGATAAATGAGCAGCTGTTACCTCTACAGGTCCTTCAATATCAACACGTACAACAACATCTTTGGGTTCACTTATTTTTAAAACAATTTCTTTTAAATTTAATACTATATCAGTTACATCTTCGACAACATCAGGAATAGCGGTAAACTCGTGTGAAGCATCATCAAATTTTACTGCTGATATAGCTGTACCTTGCAATGATGAAAGAAGAACTCTTCTAAGAGAGTTGCCAAGTGTTATTCCAAAACCTCTTTCCAAAGGTTCACAGCTGAAACGACCATAAGTATCGCTTAAACTTTCCTGATCACCAACTAGTGCTCTTGGTCTTATAAGCTCACGCCAATTGCGTTGAAACATGGTTGTCTCCTCTCTCCTACTATCTTGAGTAGAACTCTACAATTAATTGTGGATCGATAGGAATTTGCATATCAGCAAAGTCAGGAATTTCTTTTAAAACACCCGACATTTTAGGTGCATCAACTTCTATCCAGGCATCCCATCCCTGACGTCCTTTTCCTTCTAGAGCCTCAGCTATCGCTACTATCTTTTTAGAACGTTCTCTAATCGTCACAACATCACCCGTTTTTACTAAAAACGAAGGCCTGTTTACTTTTTGACCATTAACTAAAATATGGTTATGACTTACCAGTTGTCTTGAAGAACGACGAGTATTTGCAAAACCCATTCTAAAAACTATATTATCAAGACGTCTTTCTAAAATTTCAAAAAGATTATCGCCAGTTACACCTTTTGAAGAATCAGCCTTTTTGAAATATAAAGAAAATTGTTTTTCTAATATACCATAAATACGACGAGCTTTCTGTTTCTCACGCAAATGCCTGGAATATTCAGAAAATTTAACTCGTCTTTGACCATGTTGGCCTGGTGCATATGGTCTTCTGTCATATGAGCATTTATCAGAAAGACATCTGTCACCTTTAAGGAATAATTTCATTCCTTCGCGCCTACACTGTTTACATACCGCGCTTATATCACGTGCCACTTTAGACTCCTCTTTAAATTTTAACTAAACTCTACGACGTTTAGAAGGCCTGCATCCATTATGTGGAATAGGCGTTACGTCGCGGATATATGTAATTTTCATTCCAGTTGATTGAATCGCTCTTAATGCAGATTCACGACCGGACCCCGGACCTTTCACTAAAACAGCGAGCTGTCTCATGCCATGATCCATAGCTTTTTTAGCAGCATCTTCTGCTGTAATCTGAGCTGCAAATGGTGTTGCTTTTCTGGAACCTTTAAAACCCATAGTACCGGCTGTGCACCAGGAAATAGTATTTCCTGCTGTATCAGTAATAGTTACTGTAGTATTGTTAAAAGTTGATTGAACATGCGCAATCCCATTAGGCACATTCTTTTTTTCTTTTTTTTTGCCGCTTTTATTAGTAGCCATAATTTTATTCCCGATTAAATCAGCGTTTTACTGACCCTCTTTTAGGTCCTTTTCTTGTTCTTGCATTAGTTTTGGTTCTTTGTCCTCTGCAAGGCAAACCTCTCCTATGCCTGAGACCACGGTAACAACCAAGATCCATTAAACGTTTTATATTTGCATTTAACTCTCTTCGTAAATCACCTTCAACTTTGTATTCATCGTTGATAAGATCTCTAATAGATTTAACTTCACCTTCTGTCAATGAATCTGAATTAGTTTCAGGTTTAACCTGAGCTTTATCACAGATATCAAGGGCAGTTTTACGTCCAATGCCGTAAATGTAGGTTAACGCAATTTTAATATGCTTTTTTCGTGGTAAATCCACACCAGCAATACGTGCCACTTTAGCCTCCTAACCCTGTCTCTGTTTATGACGTGGGTTTTCACAAATTACTCGTACAACACCTTTACGTCTAACAATTTTACATTTATCACAAATCTTTTTTACCGAAGGTCTAACTTTCATGACTTCCTCCAGTGCACCCAAAATTAAAGAGAAAAAAGCTCTTTAATTTCTTCAAACACTTGTACAGGACTTTTTCCTGTCCCTTTTATAGTTTTTAACAAATTAAATTCTCTATAATAATCACTCAACGGAGATGTCTGTTTATGATAGGCATCAAGCCGATTAATGACTGTTTCTTTATTATCGTCAGCCCTATGAGACAGACCTTTGTGACCACAATTGCACAAATCTTCTGCAGGAGGCTTATTATATTTTAAATGATAGATTGCACCACATTTTGGACAAGTTCTTCTACCAGTAATTCTCTCTACTATTTCATTATCATCCACGTCAAGCAAAATAACATAATCAATATGTTTAGAAGCTTCTTTTAACACAGAATCGAGAGTTTCTGCCTGTTTTACAGTACGTGGAAAACCGTCAAGCATAAATCCGTTGTCACAATCAGACTCAAATAACCTCTCTTTAACCAGTCCAATTACAACAGAATCAGGAACTAATTGACCATTATCCATAAATTGCTTTGCTTCTAAGCCTAATTTAGTCTCTTTGTTTACTGCGACTCTAAGCATATCGCCTGTTGAAATTTGTGGTATTGAGACAAGATCAACAATCTGCTTAGCCTGAGTACCTTTACCGGCACCAGGAGGACCTAGCAAAATAATATTCATGGTTATCTTCTTCCTCTAATTCTGGCACCTTTAGGACCTGTGAATCCATCATAATGTCTTGTGATTAAGTGAGATTCAATTTGCTGAGCAGTATCTAAAGCTACACCAACAACAATCATAAGACCAGTACCACCAAGATAAAAAGGAATATGAAATTGAGTAATCATAAATGAAGGCAGAATACAAACAGCAGCAACATATAATGCACCACCAAAAGTTATCCTGTTCATTACTTTATCAATATATTGAGCAGTTCTTTTACCAGGTCTGATGCCAGGAACAAACGCTCCCTGTTTTTTTAAATTATCAGCAACATCAGTTGGTTGAAAAGTTATAGCTGTATAAAAATAACAGAAAAAGATAATTAGAAGACCATAAATTGTATTATATTGCCATGTACCAAATGCAACGAGAGAATTTAACCAATCCTGATGGGTAAAGCTTGCAAGTGTATTAGGAAACATAAGAAGAGTTGATGCAAAAATTGGAGGTATAACACCTGCCTGATTAACTCTTAATGGCAAAAATGTTGAATGACCTCCATATACTTTTCGACCTACCATTCTTTTGGCATGTTGTATTTGTATACGTCTTTGCCCTCTTTCAAAAAATACTATTGTAGCAACTACTGCAAGTAGTGCAACAGCAACAAGCATAAGTTGAATTGGATTTAACTGACCTACAGAAGCAGATTTTAAAGTTTGTACAATTGCATCAGGCAGAGCAGCAACGATTCCGGCAAAAATTATAAGAGAAATACCATTACCAATACCGCGCTCTGTTATTTGTTCCCCAAGCCACATAATAAATGCAGTCCCTGTGGTGAGCGTTAACATCGTCATAAAAGTAAATCCCCAGCCTGGATTTAACACAACAATTCCTGAACCTTGATTATTCAAACTTTCAAGGTATCCAGCCATTGCAAATGATTGTATAAAACTTATAATAACAGTTCCATATCTAGTGTACTGATTTATTTTCTGATTACCAGCTTCACCCTCTTTTCTTAATTCTGCAAGAGTAGGTACAACAGAAGTCATTAATTGCAGAATAATAGAAGCACTAATGTAAGGCATAATACCCAATGCCATAATTGACAATTGCTCAAGGGCACCACCAGAAAACATGTTAAACAACCCCATAAAGGTTCCGGAACTTTTTCTAACAAGTTCTCCCATAACCTCTCTGTCAACGCCTGGTGTTGTAACAAAAATACCTATTCTATACACTGCAAGCATTGAGAGTGTATAAAATATTCTTTTTCTTAATTCAGGTATCTTTCCAATATTTGCAATTCCACTTGCCACTTTAAAGCCTCAATATTCCGGTTATTTTAACCCGACAGGTTCAAATGAACCTCCGTTTTTCTCAATTTTAGAAACTGCACCACCTGATGCTTTTTGAACGCGAACAGTTAACTTCTTAGTAAGTTCACCATTACCTAGAATTTTAACACCATCTCCAATATTTGAGATAATACCGTGTTTACCTAAGGATTCAAGATCTACTACATCGCCATCTTTAAATACTTCAAGTTTTTCAACATTGATAATTACCCAATCTTTTTTAAAGATATTTGTAAATCCACGTTTAGGCATTCTACGTTGAAGAGGCATTTGACCACCCTCAAAACCGCGGGCAATAGAACCACCAGATCTGGATTTCTGACCATTTTGGCCTCTACCAGCTGTTTTACCCCAGCCAGAACCAGGTCCTCTACCAATTCTTTTACGTTTTTTTCTTGATCCTGCTGGAGGAGCAAGTTTACTTAAAATATCAGACATCAGCTTCCTCAACTTTTACCAAATGGATTACTTTTTTTATCATTCCACGAAAAGCCGGTGTATTTTCTATAATTACACTTTTTCCTATTTTAGTCAGTCCAAGTCCTTTTACAACTGCTCTGTTACGACTATTTTGACTGATAAGGCTTCTTACCTGGGTTACTTTTAATTTTAAACCAGCCATAATTTTATCCTTCCAGGGTAGATTACCTTAAATCTTCTACCTGTTTTCCTCTTCGTTTAGCAACCATTTGAGCACTTTCAATATTTTTGAGCCCATTAATGGTTGCACGAACAACATTAATAGTTGTGTTGGTACCTAAACATTTAGTTAAAACATTATGAATTCCACATGCTTCAACAACCGCACGCACAGGACCACCTGCAATAACACCAGTACCAGCACTGGCTGGTTTTAAAAGTACGGAACCTGCACCTGCATTACCAATAACTTCATGGGGAATTGATCCTTCGATAATTGGAACTTCAAACATGGCCTGTCTTGCTTTAGCATTTCCTTTTCTTATAGCTTCAGGAACTTCACTTGCTTTACCATATCCAATTCCAACTTTTCCAGCGCCATCACCAACAACAACCAGAGCTGAAAAATTAAATCTTCTACCCCCCTTAACAACTTTGGCAACCCTATTGATATGAATAATTTTTTCAATAAGATCATCGCCTTCTTCCTGAAGTTCCTGCTGTTTTTCGTCTACTTGTGACATATCACTTGTACTCCTAGAACTGTAACCCGGCTTCGCGGGCTGCTTCAGCAAGAGCCTTAACTCTGCCATGATAAACAAAGCCGTTTCTATCAAAAACTACTTTGTCAATATTATGTTCAAGACATATTTTTGCTACAAGGGCTCCGACTTTTTTAGCCACTTCTGTTTTATTTCCTGAAATATCTTTTAATTCAGGGGATAAAGATGAAGTAGCGAAAAGAGTTTTTTGCATTTCATCATTTATAACCTGCGCATAAATATGTGATGAACTTCTAAAAACTGTTAGTCTTGGGCGCTCATTGCTACCTTTAACTTTTTTGCGTATTCTAAGTTTACGCCATTGTCTGATTTCTTCTTTTGTTTTCATCTCAAGTACCTCTACTTGACTCCCGCTTTTCCTGCTTTGCGGCGTATTTGTTCATTGGCATAACGAATTCCTTTTCCTTTATAAGGTTCGGGTGCGCGAAGTTCCCTTATAGTGGAAGAAATCTGTCCAACGAGCTCTTTGTCAATTCCATTTATAGTAAAAACCAAACCTTTGTCTTCAACGTCCGCTGAAATTCCTTCAGGAAGAGGAAAGTCAACAGGAGAAGAGTATCCCAAGTGGAATACAAGACTTTTACCTTGCAAAGCAACTCTGTAACCGACGCCTTCAATCTGTAATTTCTTTTGAAATCCAGTTGAGACACCAGTTACCATATTGTTTACAAGTGATCTAGTTAGACCCTGGTATGCTCTAGCTCTTTTTTCGCTACCAACTGGTTTAACTATAAGATTAGAGTTTTCCTGTAAAACTTCAACATTTGGAGGTAATACTCTTTCAAGATTACCCTTTGGTCCTTTTACGGATATTGAAGTCTTACCTATATTAACCGTTACACCGGACGGAACATTTATTGGCTGTTTGCCTATTCTTGACATTTAATCACCTATTAACCATCTAAGAATTACCAGATTTCGCAAAGAAGCTCTCCGCCAACAGATAATTGACGTGCTTCTTTATCGGTAATTATACCTTTAGATGTTGATAAAATTGTAATACCTAATCCCTGATTTATTTTAGGAATATCTTTTACTCCGGAATATACACGACATCCGGACTTACTGACTCTTTTCATTTTTTTAATAGCAAATGAAAATTTATCATCATACTTCAATTCTAAATTTAAAATCTTTTTAACGCCTTCACCTTCTTCAGTAAAATCTGAAATATAACCTTCATCTTTTAGAATTGAAGCGATTTTAACTTTTAATTTAGAATGTGGTAATGTTGTAGTTTTATGTCTGGCCATGCCAGCATTACGAATTCTTGTTAACATATCTGATACGGGATCTAACATAATTTAACCTATTCTACCAGCTTGCTTTAATTACACCAGGCAACTCACCTTTATTGGCAAGCGTCCTGAGACAAATTCTACACATATCAAATTTTCTATAATATCCTCTAGAGCGACCACAAATAGGACATCTATTCTTAAATCTGACATGAAATTTTGGTTTTTTATCCATTTTAGCGATAAGGCATTTTCTAGCCATTATAAACTCCTAAATTATTTGCTAAAGGGCATTCCAAGATGTTTCAAAAGCATAAAACTTTCTTCGTCACTCTTGGCTGTTGTTACAAACGTAATGTTTAAACCCTTAATTTTATCAACTTTATCGTAATCGACCTCAGGAAAAATTATCTGTTCTTTAATACCAACAGAATAATTTCCTCTGCCATCAAAACCTTTTTTATTGACGCCCTTAAAATCTCTCACGCGGGGAAGTGCATATGAAATAAATCTATCTACAAATTCCCACATTTGATCTTTTCTTAAAGTCACTGAACACCCAATAGGCATACCAGCACGAAGTTTGAAATTGGCAATGGCTTTTCTTGCTTTTCTAACAACTGGTTTTTGACCTGTAATTGCCTCAAGTTCAGTTACCGCAGAGTCAATAATTTTTGAATTTTGAATTGCTTCACCCAAACCCATATTTAATACGACTTTTTGAAGCTTTGGAACCTGCATTGTATTGGCGTACTTAAACTCTTCCATAAGTTTCGCATGAACAACTTTTTGATATTTATCCCACATCCGGGGCATTGTCTTATCCATTTTATCCACCTGATTATATTACTACACCGGATTTAACACTAACCCGGGATTTTACGCCATCATTACCAACCTGTATACGAACCCTTGTTGGTTTATTAACCTTAGTATCAAGCAACATTACATTTGATACGTGAATCGAAGCTTCTACTTCATCAATTTTGCCAGTAGGGTTTCCTTCAGAGGCCTTTAAATGTTTTTTTACAACATTTATCTGCTCAACGATTATTCTATCCTTTTTAGAAAGAATTTCTAAAACTTTACCAGTTTTACCTTTGTATTTACCGGCTATAACAATAACTTCGTCATTTTTACGAATCTTCATTTTATCACCAATTCTTTCAAAGGACTTCAGGAGCCAATGAAACTATTTTCATAAACTTTTTAGCTCTTAATTCCCTGGCAACAGGTCCAAAAATACGTGTTCCAATCATCTCGTTTTGAGAATTAACAAGGACAGCAGAATTTTCATCAAACCTGATATAGGAACCATCTGCTCTTTTGAGTTCTTTTTTAGTTCTTACAATAACAGCTTGTGCAACATCGCCTTTTTTGACTTTAGCATTGGGTATTGTTTCTTTAATCGAAACAGTAATAACATCACCAACAGTTGCATATTTACGTTTAGAACCACCCCGAACTTTAATACAGAGCAATTTTCTGGCACCAGAATTATCAGCCACATTCAACCTAGTTTCCATCTGAATCATGACTACACCTCTACTGCTTTACGCACTATTTCAACAAGCATCCAGCATTTTTCTTTTGAAATTGGCGTATGTTCTTTAATTTTAACAATATCGCCCTGTTTACACTCATTTTTTTCATCATGAGCTTTAAAACGAGAACGTTTAATAACTACTTTTTGATACTTAGGATCTTTAACCCGACGGGATACTTCAACCACAATGGTTTTATCCATTTTTGCTTTAAATACCTGGCCGGTCATGACTCTTTTGCGTTCATCAGCCATGACTTACTCCTTACCTTCACTGTTAGAAGAATTTTTTCGCTGATTAATAATAGTATTAATTCTTGCAATCTCTCTTCTGTTTTTTAATAAAGTGCTGCTGTTAGTTAACTGATGAGTCGCATTTTTTATACGCGCTTCAAATAGTTTATTTTTAGTTTCAATGAGGAGCTCTGACAATTCACTATCAGTTCTTTCTCGTAACTGTTTAGCTTTCACAATGCACCTCCCCTTTTTATCATTTTAGTAGGTATTGCAAGTTTATGTGAAGCCATAGTAAATGCTCTTTTAGCATCTTCTTCAGATACACCACTTATTTCATAAAGAACTTTACCTGGTTTAATAACAGCAACCCATTCTTCAGGACTGCCTTTACCTTTACCCATTCTTGTTTCTGCAGCAGTTGCAGTTACTGGTTTGTGAGGAAAAAGTCTTATCCACATTTTACCAGTTTTTTTAACATGACGACTGATTGCCATACGAGCAGATTCAATCTGTCTTGATGTTATCCAGCCACTTCCGAGTGCCTGTAATCCATATTCACCAAAAGAGACATCACTTCCACGGTAAGATTTACCACGGTTTTTGCCCTTTTGTTGTTTTCTATATTTTACTCTTGCAGGACTAAGCATTATGCCACCTCTTAATTACCCTGTTTTACAAGGGGAGCTTTTTTAAGAACTTCACCTTTAAATATCCAGGTTTTTACACCGATAATACCATATGTAGTATTAGCTTCTGCAAAACCATATTCTATATCACCTCTTAGAGTATGCAATGGAACTCTGCCCGCACGATATTTCTCTCTTCTGGACATTTCGGCTCCACCAAGTCTTCCTGCACATTCAATACGAATACCTTTTGCTCCGAACTTTAGCGCAGTAGTCAATGACTTTTTCATAGCTCTTCTAAAAGCGACTCGTCGCTCAAGTTGAGTTGCAATATTTTCGGCAACAAGCTGTGCATTTGTTTCAGCCTTGCGAACTTCTTGAATTTCAACAAAAACTTCATTTGATGTTAGCTTCTGTAGATCTTTTTTCAAAGTCTCAACACCGGCACCACGCTTACCAATAATAATACCTGGTCTAGAAGTTTTAATAATAATTTTACATTTATTAGCTGCACGCTCTAAAACAACATCAGCTATACTTGCATGTGCAAGTTTTGATGTTACATGTTTTCTAATTTTTAAATCTTCATGTAGCCAGGATGCATATGATTTATCCTGGTACCAAGTTGATTTCCAAGGTCTAATAATTCCTAGTCGAAATCCATATGGATGTACTTTTTGACCCACGATAATCCTCCTAGCGGATATCTAAAACCACTTTAATGTGGCTTATACCTTTGTTGATTCTCGTTGCACGACCCATAGCACGCGGTCTCCAACGTCTCATATTCTTAGTAGGTCCCATATCAACCTGCAATTCTTTGATATAAAGGGATTCTACATCTAAAGCTGAATCTTGATTCTGTGCATTGGCAACTGCTGATTCAAGTAGTTTTTTTACTGGAATGGCTGCTGCCCTCTTTACAAATGCAAGTGTTTGAATTGCTCCACTTACATTTTTTCCGCGAACAAGATTTGCCACAACTCTAATTTTTCTTGGCGACATTTTAACATATCGCGCACTAGCTTTGGCTTCCATATCTCACCTTGGGTATTACCCGTTGAAATTATTATACTTTTTATCTTCTATAGCGTATCCGCATTAAAGAACGGAGGTTCTTATCATGCAAGTTTAATACAGTCAAGAAGAGTTTTAATAAAAAACTAAATTAAAAATTTATTTACCTTTACGGTCACCAGAGTGACCACGAAAGGTACGAGTTGGAGCAAATTCTCCAAATTTATGACCGACCATATTTTCTGTTACAAATACAGCAATAAACTTTTTACCATTATGAACTGCAAAAGTTAAACCAACTGCCTCAGGAATTATTGTGGAACGCCTGGACCATGTCTGAATAACTTTTTTATCATTAATCTCAATAGCTTTTTCAATTTTGACCAGTAGATGTTGATCCACAAAAGGCCCTTTTTTTAGCGATCTAGCCATTATGAGTGCCTCTTACTTTCTTTTCTTACGTCTTCTGATTATAAATTTATCAGTTTGACTGTTATTACGAGTTTTATATCCTTTAGTAGGTTTACCCCATGGTGTACAAGGCTGTCTACCACCTGCGGAATGGCCTTCACCACCACCCATCGGATGATCTACAGGATTCATAGAAACACCACGAACTTTTGGTCTTCTGCCAAGCCATCTAATTTTGCCGGCTTTTCCAATTTCAATATTAGCATGTTCAATATTTGAAACCTGACCGATAGTAGCTCTACAATCTACATTAACCAGCCTGACCTCAGAGGAGGGCATTTTAATATGTGCATAATGATCATCTTTAGCCATAAGTTGTGCACTTGTTCCGGCACATCTAACAAGCTGACCACCTTTACCTTTTTTAAGTTCCACATTATGTACTAATGTACCAAGTGGAATGAAACGTAAAGGAAGCGCATTTCCTGGTTTAATGTCAGCATGACGACTGGAAAGAATAGTATCACTGACTTTAATTTTATCCGGAGCCAAGATATATGACTTTTCACCATCTGCATAATGCAATAATGCAATTCTTGCAGAGCGATTGGGATCATATTCAATAGCTTTTACAGTTGCCGGCACGCCAATTTTATTACGTTTAAAATCTATTAAACGATAACGACGTTTGTGGCCACCGCCTCTGTGACGACAGGTAATTCTGCCGTTTGAATTTCTTCCACCTGTTTTTGATAAAGGCATAAGAAGTGATGATTCCGGAGTTGATTTAGTCAGATCTGAATAATCTGAACCGGTCATACCTCTACGGCCTGCTGATGTTGGTTTATATACTTTAATACTCATGGTGCTATGCTCCCTCGAAGAATTCTATCTCATCGCCATCATGTAAAGTAACAACTGCTTTTTTCCAGTTAGGTCTTTTTCCAACATGACGACCAAGACGTCCGGGTTTTCCTCGCACTATCATGGTGTTTACATCTTTAACATTAACTTTAAATAATTTTTCTATTGCTGATTTTATTTCAGGTTTAGTAGATTTAAAAGCAACCTTAAAGAAATACTGATTATTCTCTTCTTTTAAAATTTCACCTTTTTCAGTTAAGACTAAAGGTTTAATTATTACATCATGAAAAGTCTTCATTTGTCTCCGCCTTTCCCTGAGGCAGAAGTTAACGCATCCTGAATCTTAAGAGCAGCATCTTTTGAAATTACAAGCTGATCATGTTTTAATAAATCATATACATTCAAACCTTCTGGAGGTAAAAATATGTGATTTGAAAGATTTTTTGCGCTAATCTTTAAATTTTGATTTTCTTTAGTGTCAACAATTACAGCTTTGCTGGCGCCAATCACTCCAAGTGCTTTAGATAGTTTAGCAGTTTTAATTTCGGAAAAATCCAAATTATCAATTACTAAAATCCTATCTTCCTTACAAAATAAGGATAATGCACTTTTCATTGCACCTTTTCTTACTTTTTTAGGCGGCTTAAACTCATAAGATCTGGGATGTGGTCCAAACACTGTACCACCACCTCTTTGATTAGGAGCTGTAAGTGTTCCCTGTCTGGCATTTCCCGTACCTTTTTGTCTAAAAGGCTTCTTACCTCCACCGGCTACCGAATGACGCTCTTTAGTGCTGGCAGTACCTGCACGTTTTTTATTGCGCTGCATCCTTACAACCTCGTGAAGAAGATAAGTGTTTACCTCAATACCGAAGACGTCATCGCTAAGCTGGATTTCTCCAACGTCTTCATTTTTAAGGTTTTTAACTTTTAAATTCGGCATTTTAATACTCCACTTAACTGGTTGGTTTACCCAGTATAGTCACTTTCTTTAGGAATTAAATTAACTCCTGATTTCCACATCAACACCAGCACTTAAATCTAATTTCATAAGTGCATCTAGAGTCTGCTGTGTGGGTTCAACAATGTCTATTAGACGCTTATGAGTACGAATCTCAAATTGCTCACGTGATTTTTTATTCACATGAGGCCCACGTAAAACAGTATATCTATTAATACGTGTTGGCAGTGGGATTGGACCTGCTACTGATGCGCCGGTTCTTTTTGCTGTATCCACAATTTCAGATGAGGATGCATCTAATAATTTGTGGTCATACGCTTTTAATCTGATTCTAATTTTATTGGCCATGTTTTTGATGTCTCCAATCACTCAATAATTTTAGAAAGAACACCTGCACCAACTGTGCGGCCACCTTCGCGGATTGCGAAACGCATTCCATCTTCCATGGCAA
>JAFGVO010000265.1 GCA_016937935.1 Deltaproteobacteria bacterium
ATCACTCAATAATTTTAGAAAGAACACCTGCACCAACTGTGCGGCCACCTTCGCGGATTGCGAAACGCATTCCATCTTCCATGGCAACAGGGTCAATCAGTGTAACTGTCATTGATACTTTATCTCCGGGCATTACCATTTTTACATCTTCAGGAAGCTCTATTGTTCCGGTAACGTCCGTTGTTCTAATATAAAACTGAGGTCTGTAGTTTGAGAAAAATGGTGTGTGACGACCACCCTCCTCTTTTTTAAGTACATATACTTCGCACTCAAATTTCTTGTGGGGGGTAATTGAACCGGGTTTAGCCAATACCTGTCCACGATAAATCTCATTTTTGTCAACACCTCTAAGAAGAAGTCCA
Source organism: Deltaproteobacteria bacterium (assembly GCA_016937935.1). Classification (GTDB taxonomy): domain Bacteria; phylum Myxococcota_A; class Polyangia; order JAAYKL01; family JAAYKL01; genus JAFGVO01. The sequence continues at coordinate 363 of JAFGVO010000265.1, forward strand.
ACATTATCTCCTGCCTGACCTTCATCAAGAATTTTACGAAACATCTCTACGCCGGTAACCACGGATTTGCGTGTATCGGTAAATCCTACAATCTCAATCTCTTCCTGAACATGAACTTTTCCACGCTCAATTTTTCCTGTGGCTACTGTGCCGCGACCTTTAATTGAGAATACATCCTCAACAGGCATAAGAAGAGGACGCTCAATATCACGTACAGGCTCAGGAATAAAATCATCACAGGCATCCATGAGTTTCATGATTGAGCCGGTTCCCATATCACTATCTTCACCCTCAAGGGCTTTAAGTGCACTACCTGGTACTACGGGAAGATTATCTCCATCAAACTCATATGATGATAAAAGCTCTCTTACTTCCATCTCTACAAGTTCGAGAAGTTCTTCATCTTCTACCATATCAACTTTATTCATAAACACTACTACTGCAGGTACGCCTACCTGACGTGCAAGAAGTATGTGCTCACGTGTCTGTGGCATGGGGCCGTCATTAGCTGCACAAACAAGTATCGCTCCATCCATCTGAGCAGCACCTGTTATCATGTTCTTAATATAGTCAGCGTGTCCGGGACAATCCACGTGTGCATAGTGACGATTAGCTGTCTCATACTCTACGTGAGCTGTTGCGATTGTAATTCCACGCTCTTTTTCTTCCGGAGCTTTGTCAATCTCATCAAACGCTATAAATTCGCCTGTTCCGTTTTTCTCATTCAGCGTTTTTGTGATTGCTGCGGTCAATGTGGTTTTCCCATGATCAATATGACCGATGGTTCCAATATTTACGTGTGGTTTTGTTCTTAAATACTTTTGTTTTGCCATAATAAAGCTCCCTTACTTATCCTTCGAAGCAATACTGATACTTATTTATTAACCAAGTATAGTATTTGCAATATCCTTTGGTACAGGTTCAAAATGCGAAAATTGCATTGTATATGTTGCCCGTCCCTGTGTTATAGTTCTTAAATCCGTTGTATATCCAAACATTTTTCTTAAAGGCACTGTAACCTCAATTGTCTGAGCAATGCCATTAGTACCCATTCCGTTAATTTTACCATTGCGCCGATTCAAATCACCAACGGCATCACCTAAAAACTCATCCGGTACCACTACCTGTACTTCCATAACCGGCTCGAGAAGAACAGGATGCCCTGAATTTAATGCTTCACGAAGGGCAATCGAGGCGGCGATTTTATACGCTAAATCCGTGCTGTCAACAATATGTTGCATTTCTTTTAAAATAATTATTTCTAAATCAACAACCGGGTAACCGGCAAGTACACCGGAAGACAGTGATCCAGAGATACTTTCTTTAATAGATTCAATAGCTTCAGCAGGAATTGACTTAGATAATTGGTCAGTATTTATAACTATACCAGAACCGCTTGAACCTGGTTTAACCTGAAGTGGAACAGTGGCCAAATGTGTCACATTACCAATTTGTTTATCAAATACACCAAGTCCGGAGCCAATTTGTGTTACAGTTTCTCTAAAAGCAACCCTTGGTTCACCAACATTTGCCTGAACACCAAATTCTCGTTTTATTCTATCTACAATAATCTCTAAATGAAGCTCACCCATCCCGCTAATAAGAGTCTGACCCGTTTCTTTATCTATATTTACAACAAAAGTAGGATCCTCAAATGAAAGTTTATCTAAAGCGGAAACAAGCTTATCCTGATCTGCTGACGCTTTAGGTTCAATCGCTATTGATATAACTGGTTGAGGTGCATCTATACTTTCTAAAAGAAGCTCTTTTCCAGGTTCACATAAAGTATCACCGGTAGATGTAAATTTCAAACCAACTGCAGCTACAATATCACCAGCTCTAACAGATGAAATTTCTTCTCTTTTATTAGCATGCATTCTTAGTAATTTACCGAAACGCTCTTTTTTATCTTTACCAACATTTTGAACTCTTTTACCGACCTCAATTTCACCGGAATAAACTCTTAAATATGTCAATTGCCCGGCAAAGGAATCATTTTGTATTTTAAAAGCAAGAGCTGCAAAAGGTTCTGCAATATCGGCTTTACGTGAAACTTCTTTGTGAGTATGGGGATTCAAGCCTAAAACTGGCGGTAAATCCATTGGCGATGGCAAATAATCTACTACTGCATCTAAAACAGGCTGAACGCCTTTATTTTTAAATGCAGATCCGCAATATACCGGAACTATTGCATTGGCAAGAGTAGCTTTACGAAGAGCTGATTTAATCATACTCACATCAACATTTTTGCCTTCAAGATATAATGACATAATCTCTTCATTAAAATCTGCTGAAGTCTCCATTAAAAAATCATGAGCAATATTTATTGATTCTAAAATTGATTCAGGCAATTCATTACTTTGGTAATCACTGCCAAGAGAAGCTTCATCCCAAAGAATTAATTTTTTTGTCAGAACATCAACAATACCTTTAAATTCATCATTTTCAAAATAAGGAATTTGCATTGCAACCGGTTTAGCACCAAGTCTGTCGATCATCATTTGAACAGTACGCTCAAAATTTGCACCAACTCTGTCCATTTTATTAACGAATGCTATACGGGGTACATGATATTTATTTGCCTGATGCCACACAGTCTCCGATTGAGGTTCAACACCTGCAACTGCATCAAAAACCGCTACGGCACCATCAAGCACCCTTAGAGATCTTTCAACCTCCATAGTAAAATCAACATGTCCGGGAGTATCAATTATATTTATACGACAACCATTCCAGTCACAAGCAGTGGCAGCACTTGTAATTGTAATACCTCTTTCCTGCTCCTGAGGCATCCAATCCATTTGTGCAGTACCTTCATGAACTTCTCCAATTTTATGGGAAATACCTGTATAGTATAGAATTCTCTCAGTGAGAGTTGTCTTACCTGCATCAATGTGAGCCATGATCCCGATATTTCGGGTCAAGCCAATTGTAGGCTTTTTTGCCACTTATAATTCTCCCAATCCGCTAAATTTATATTATTATTCTGCGGCAAGGGTTTTTATTCGGCATCGTTTGACGCGTGTTGCATCCGCCGAAAAGAACCCGGGATAAGTACGCTTAATCAAGCGTATCGTTTATTACCAGCGATAGTGAGCAAATGCTTTATTTGCTTCAGCCATCTTATGTGTATCTTCACGTTTTTTTATTGCTGCACCTCTATTTTGAGAAGCATCAATAAATTCGGCTGCCAATCTCTCGCGCATAGTCTGTTCACCACGTGTACGAGAATAGTTAATCAACCAACGCATTGACAAAGCAAGGCGTCTATTGGATCTAATTTCTATTGGAACCTGATAAGTTGCACCACCGACCCGTCTGGATTTCACTTCAATTTTGGGCTTAACATTCTCAATGGCTTTTTTAAAAACTTCCAGTGGATCCTGGCTGAACCGTTGTTCAACTATTTCAAATGCACCATATAAAGCTCTTTCAGCTGTACTTTTTTTACCATCATACATCATTTTCGTAATAAATTTAGAAACAATACGACTTCTATATTTAGGATCCGGATGTACTTTTCTTTTTGGTACTTCTCTACGTCTAGGCATATCTAATCACTTACCCCTTTGGCCTTTTAGTGCCATATTTGCTTCTTCCTTTGCGTCTATCTTCAACTCCAGAAGCATCCATATTACCTCTAATCACATGATAACGAACACCGGGAAGGTCCTTTACACGACCACCACGAATAAGCACAACTGAGTGCTCTTGTAAATTATGTCCTTCACCAGGAATATAAGTTGTAACTTCCATACCATTTGTAAGCCTTACTCTTGCAACTTTTCTAAGAGCAGAGTTAGGTTTTTTGGGAGTAGATGTATAAACGCGTACACAAACACCACGTTTTTGAGGACAACCTTTAAGTGCAGGTGCATCCTTCTTGTCTAATTGTTTTTTTCGTCTTTTACGAACTAACTGATTTATTGTTGGCATAACTACTCTTTCCGCGATAAAGTTCAAAGCAAAATGAACTTAAGGCGCAGGTCTATATTGCACTAATCAAACTTTGTCAAGCAGAAGTTACATCTGATATGTTATTTATTTCATTATTAACACTTTCAGACTCATCTTCCTCTCTTGAATAAGTTATTGTTAAATCTTTATAAATCTGGGCTCCTGTACCAGCAGGAATTAATCTGCCCATAATTACATTTTCTTTAGGTCCTACAAGCTCATCAACTTTGCCTGAAAGTCCAGCTTCAGTTAAAACTTTAGTTGTTTCCTGAAATGAAGATGCAGAAATAAAACTATCAGTAGAAAGAGATGCTTTAGTAATACCTAAAAGCAATCCTTCCGCAGTAGCCGGCATTCCACCTTCTGCAATTACCCTCTCATTTTCAGCCTGGAAAGTTGATTTTAAAACTCTGTCATCTGTTAAAAATCTGGTATCACCAGGCTCTTTAATAGACACACGTTTAAGCATCTGTCTAACAATTGTCTCAATGTGTTTATCGTTAATATTAACACCCTGAAGTTTGTAGACTTCCTGAACCTCATCAACAAGGTATTTAGCAAGAGCCTTTTCACCCATAACTTTTAAAATATCATGAGGATTAGCCGGGCCATCCATCAAAGGTTCACCGGCTCTAATAAAATCACCGTCTTTGCAGGATATGTGCTTTCCTTTATCAATAAGATACTCTTTATGCTCACCAATTTCGGGAGTAATAATAACCTTGCGTTTTCCTTTAGTATCTTTTCCAAAAGAAATAATACCATCAATTTCAGAAATAACAGCATGCTCTTTGGGTTTTCTAGCCTCAAAAAGTTCTGCAACCCTGGGAAGACCACCAGTAATATCTTTTGTTTTAGTAGTTTCACGAGTAATCTTTGCAATAACATCACCAGCTTCAATAATATCACCTTCATTAACTGTAATATTTGCAAAAACTGGTAATTGATATCTGGCAGCAGAATTTCCTACAACTATCGTTTCTCCATTATCATCTTTAACTGATACCCTTGGACGAAGCTCAGGATCCTTTGATTCAATAATGACTTTTCTTGAAAGACCAGTCACTTCATCAAGCATCTCGGACATGGAAATACCTTCAATTACATCTCCATACCCAATAACACCACTTGCTTCTGCAACAATTGGAATAGCATAGGGATCCCACTCGGCAATGAGCTGCCCTTTTTTAAGGTTATCCCCATCTTTTACAAAGATATTTGCTCCATAAACAAGAGGGAACGGGTATTCACGTCCAGTTGTATCAACAATAGAAATTGCACCATTTCTCGACATCACAATTCCATCACCATTTGATTTATATGCTATATCAACAGTCTTGAATTTAACTGTTCCATCTTGAGTTGCTTCAAGTTTGGATTGCTCAATTTTACCACGTTTTGCGGCACCACCAATATGGAACGTTCTCATTGTAAGCTGTGTTCCAGGCTCACCGATTGACTGAGCAGCAATAATTCCTACTGCTTCACCAATATTAACCTGGTTTCCTCTGGCAAGATCACGTCCATAACATTTTACACAAATTCCTTTTTGAGTCTGACAAGTTAAAACTGAACGAATTGTAAGTCGCCCAACTCCTGCATTTTCAATTGCATCAACTTTATCTTCATCAATGAGCTCGTTGGCTTCTACAAGTAAATCTCCGGTATATGGATCGTAAACATCATCAAGTGCAACACGACCGAGAACACGATCACCAAGACGCTCAATAATCTCACCACCTTCTTCAAGGGGAGTAACTTCAATACCATCAAGTGTACCGCAATCATATTCTGTAATTGTAGCATCCTGAGCAACATCGACCAGACGTCGTGTAAGATACCCTGAATTCGCAGTTTTTAAAGCTGTATCAGCAAGACCTTTTCTCGCACCGTGAGTTGAGGTGAAATACTGAAGTACTGTCAACCCTTCTCTAAAGTTTGCAGTAATTGGTGTTTCAATGATTTCACCTGAAGGCTTTGCCATCAATCCACGCATACCGGCAAGCTGTCTTAACTGCGCATTAGAACCACGGGCACCAGAGTCGGCCATAATAAAAATGGGATTAAAACTTGATACAATTTTCTTTTCACCTGTTTTATAATCTGTCTCTTCAGCAAGCTGAATCTGTTTAACCATCTCTTCAGCAATACTATCAGATGCCGCAGCCCAAACATCAACAATCTTGTTATAACGCTCACCGTCAGTAATTAGACCTTCCTGATATTGAGACACAACCCTTGCAACTTCATCCTCTGCGGTCTGAAGAAGAACCTTTTTAGATTCTGGAATTTCCATATCCTGCATGCAGATACTTATTCCCGCAGTTGTGGAATATTGAAAACCCATTGTTCGCATATGATCAGCAAACATAACAGTATCTTTATTTGAACAATTTCTATAAGCCATATCAATAAGATTAGATAATGCTTTTTTATCTAAAACCCTGTTAATATGCTCAAATTTTAATCCTTTAGGAATAATATCACCAACAAGAGCACGACCAACTGATGTCTTTGTAAGTTTGCCATCAATTCTGACATAAATCATTGCATGGAGATCTATAGCTCCCGAATCAAGGGCCATTTTAACTTCGTTGATAGAAGAATAAACACCTGAAAGTTTGTCAGAACCAGTCGCATTTTCCTTATATTCACCTCTTGCAAAAGGACGTATACTGGTCATGTAATACATACCCAAAACTATATCCTGTGTAGGATTAATGATTGGTTTTCCATGAGCAGGACTCAAAATATTGTTGGTAGACATCATCAGAATTCTGGCTTCCATCTGAGCCTCTATAGATAGAGGTACATGGACTGCCATCTGATCACCGTCAAAGTCAGCATTAAAAGCTGTACAAACAAGCGGGTGAAGACGAATAGCTTTACCTTCAATGAGGACAGGTTCAAAAGCCTGAATACCAAGTCTATGAAGAGTTGGTGCACGGTTGAGCATAATAGGATGCTCGCTAATCACCTCGTCAAGGATATCCCAAACTTCTGATTTGGCTTTTTCAACCATTTTTTTAGCACTTTTAATGGTTGTAGCATATCCCCTCTCCTCAAGTTTGCTGTAAATAAATGGCTTAAACAGTTCAAGTGCCATTTTTTTAGGCAAACCACACTGATGGAGTTTAAGTGATGGACCAACAACAATCACAGAACGTCCCGAGTAATCAACTCGCTTACCAAGCAGATTCTGTCTAAAGCGCCCCTGTTTGCCTTTAAGCATATCAGAAAGAGATTTTAGAGGTCTCTTGTTAGGACCTGTAATTGTTTTCCCTCTTCTTCCATTATTAAAAAGTGCATCAACTGATTCCTGAAGCATCCTGCGCTCATTTCTGATAATAATATCAGGTGCGCTAAGTTCAAGAAGTCTCTTTAATCTGTTATTTCGATTTATAACTCGTCTATAAAGATCATTAAGATCACTTGTTGCAAATCTTCCTCCATCAAGAGGAACAAGGGGACGAAGATCGGGTGGAAGAACCGGTACTCGTGTCAGCATCATCCACTCCGGCTTATTGCCTGAGCCCTTTAATGCTTCAACAACCTTTAATCTTCTAATAATTTTTTTGCGTTTGGCATCACTTGTTGTTATTGAGAGCTCAGCTCTTAATTCTTCAGATAGTGGTATTATATCAATATCTCTAAGCAGCTCAAGAACAGCATCGCCACCCATTCCAACTTCAAAAGTATCCCAGCCAAACTCTTCTATTGTCTGCTGATATTTTTCTTCAGAAAGAATTTCACCTTTTAGCAAGGGTGTCTCTTTAGGATCTAAAACAACATAACTTTCACAGTAAAGAACTCTTTCAAGATCTTTTAATGTCATATCTAAAAGTGCCCCCATTCTTGATGGGAGACTTTTTAAAAACCAGATATGCGCAACAGGAGACGCTAAATTGATATGCCCCAGACGCTCTCTTCTTACCTTTGACTGAATTACTTCAACACCGCATTTTTCACAAACTATACCGCGATGTTTCATTCTTTTATACTTACCGCAATTACACTCGTAATCTTTTACAGGTCCAAAAACTTTTGCACAGAAAAGACCATCTCTTTCAGGTTTAAAAGTTCGGTAATTAATGGTTTCCGGTTTTTTAACCTCACCAAAAGACCATTCAAGTATCTGCTCAGGACTAGCCAAAGAAATTCGAATAGCTGAAAAGCTCAAAGGATCTTTGGGTTTATCAAAAAAGCTGAATATATCTTTCATTGTACGTCTCCAATCCCGTCGATTTCAGTATCATCGGGTACATATACATCATCATTTGAACGTCCTTCAACCAACTCTACATTTAAACAAAGACTCTGAAGTTCCTTCAGGAGAACGTTAAAAGATTCCGGGAGTCCTGCCTCGAGTACCTGCTCACCTTTTACTATAGATTCATACATTCTAGTACGTCCCATAACATCATCACTCTTAACAGTTAAAAATTCCTGAAGAGCATAAGCAGCTCCATATGCTTCCATTGCCCAAACTTCCATCTCTCCAAGTCTCTGTCCACCGAACTGGGCTTTACCACCAAGTGGCTGCTGAGTTACAAGAGAATAAGGACCTATAGAGCGTGCATGAATTTTATCATCAACAAGGTGATGAAGTTTTAATACATACATAACACCAACAGTTACATTTTGATCAAATGCATCACCTGTACGACCATCATAAAGTACAAGCTGACCGCTTTCGGGAAGTTCCGCTTCTTTTAATGCTGTTCGAATCTCTACTTCTGCAGCGCCGTCAAATACCGGAGTAGCAAAAAGAATTCCATCTTTATATGATTTGGCAAATTGAATAATTTCATCATCATTTAATGATTTAATATGATTCTGACCTGATTTAGAAGGAAAAACCTTAAGTAGTTTTTCACGAATAGCATCAGGTGTAAAACCTCTCTCTTCAAGCATCTCCTGAAGACGAAGACCAAGAGCTCTGCCCGCACCACCAAGATGTGTTTCAAGAATCTGTCCAACATTCATACGTGAAGGAACACCAAGAGGATTTAAAACAACGTCAACCGGAACGCCATCCTGCATAAACGGCATATCTTCTTCGGGAAGAATACGACTGATAACACCCTTATTTCCATGACGTCCGGCCATTTTGTCTCCAACAGAAATTCGACGCTTAATGGCAATAAAAAGTTTAACCATTTTGATTACGCCAGGAGGCAGCTCATCACCCTGAGAGAGACTTTCAATTTTCTCATAAAAACTCTCTTCAATCATAGCCTGTTGATTTTCAAGAGATTCTAAAATTTGCAAAACTCTCTGCTGGCCGTCTTTAATTGAAATCTGTCCTAGATATTTTCTTGGAACTGATTTAACAATTTCAACAGTAAGCACAGTATCTTTATCGATTAAAACATCACCCTTTTTATTTACAAGTTTTGCTGTAGTTTTCTGTCCGCTTAAAACTTCTGCAATTCGTCCAACTGCGGACTCTCTAATGATACGAATCTCTGTAGCCATATTTTTTTCTAATCTGGCTTTTTCCTGCTCTTCAATTTCACGGGCCCGCTCATCTTTTTCAGTACCTTTACGACTGAAAACTCTTGCATCAATTACAACACCGGACACACCTGGAGAAACTCGAAGTGAAGAATCACGAACATCACCTGCTTTTTCACCAAAAATGGCTCTTAACAGCTTCTCTTCAGGACTTAATTGAGTCTCACCTTTAGGGGTGATTTTACCTACAAGAATATCACCCTGTTTAACTCTGGCCCCAATTCGAATAATTCCGCTTTCGTCAAGATTGGCTAATGCCTCTTCTCCAACATTTGGAATATCGCGAGTAATTTCTTCCTGTCCCAGTTTTGTATCCCTTGCGACACACTCAAATTCTTCAATGTGAATTGAAGTAAAAGAGTCATTCTTGGCAAGTCTTTCTGACATGAGAATTGAATCCTCATAGTTGTAACCACCCCATGGCATAAATGCCACCAGAATATTCTGACCGAGGGCTAGTTCGCCATTATGCGAAGAGGGACCATCTGCTAAAACCTGACCTTTTACAACTTTTTCACCAGGTACTACAATTGGTTTTTGATTAATGCAGGTATTCTGATTTGAACGTCTGAATTTTACTAAATTGTAAATATCTGGAAAATCTCCTGCAACACCTTCTGAGCGTACTACAATTCTGGAAGCATCTACAGATTCTACAATTCCAGAACTTTTTGCAACAACAGTTACACCTGAATCTTTGGCAACTTTTTCTTCAAAACCTGTACCAACAATTGGAGAACTGGATCTCAAAAGTGGAACAGCCTGACGCTGCATGTTCGAACCCATCAAAGCACGGTTAGCATCATCATGCTCAAGAAAAGGAATAAGTGAAGCTGCAACTGAAACCAGCTGATTAGGAGAAACATCCATTAATGTAACCTGATCAGAGGTTACGGTTTCAAGCTCTCCGTTATGTCTGCATGATAACAAAGATTTAACAAGGCATCCATTTTCATCAAGCTCTTCATGAGCCTGAGCAATTACATGTTCCTCTTCTTCCAAAGCGCTAAAAAATTTTACATTATCAGTAATTTTTCCATCTTTAATTTCCCTGTAAGGAGATTCAACAAAACCGTAATCATTAACTTTCGCAAAAGTAGATAGCGAAGCAATAAGACCAATGTTCGGACCTTCAGGTGTTTCAATAGGACAAATTCTACCATAGTGAGTAGAGTGAACATCCCTAACTTCAAAACCGGCTCTCTCTCTGGTGAGACCACCAGGTCCAAGTGCCGACAATCTTCTTTTATGAGTAACTTCAGACAATGGATTAGTCTGGTCCATAAACTGAGAAAGCTGACTTGAACCAAAATACTCTTTAACAACAGCGCTAACAGGTTTTGCATTTATAAGGTCATGAGGCATTAAAGTCTCAAGTTCCTGACTCATGCTCATGCGCTCTTTAATTGCGCGCTCCATTCTTACCAGACCGATTCTATATTGGCTTTCCATAAGTTCGCCAACAGCTCTTACTCGTCTGTTACCTAAATGGTCAATATCGTCAACGGATCCTTTACCATTTTTTAAACTAATAAGATGTTTAACGGTCTCCATAATATCAGTTTTAGTCAGAGTACGAAGCTCTAATGATTCGTTAGTTCTAAATTTATAATTAAGTTTTAAACGACCAACTTGAGAAAGGTCATATCTCTCCTGATTAAAAAAGAGATTATTAAAAAGATTATTTGCAGTTTCTGGAGTTGGAGGATCACCAGGGCGCAATCTTCTGTAAATTTCCAGAATTGCTTCATCCTGTGTTGCTACTTTGTCTGCTAAAAGAGTATCTCTCAAATATGAACCAAAATTCAATCCGTCAATAAAGAGAATTTTAAATGATGAAATACCTGCATCATTTAAAGACTGAAGATTTGTTTCAGTTATCTCTTCATTACAACCGATTAATACTTCTCCGGTCTCTTCATCAATTATATCTTCAGCTGAAACTTTACCAATTAAACTTTCCATATCAAAAGGAAGTTTATCCAATTCAGCTTCCTGCATTTTACGAATCGCTGATTTGGTAAATTTTCTATTCTTTTTAACAACAGTTTTATTATCAATTTTAATATCACGAATCGAACGCTGCCCAATAATTAGATCATACTCAATACTTTTTGTAATATTGCCTGATTTATCAAGAAAGACAGTTTCTGTATTATAAAAATAGTTTAATAAATCCTGGGTAGAATATCCTAATGCTCTTAAAAGGACTGTTGCAGGCATTTTTCTGCGCCTGTCAATTCTACAATGAATAATATTTTTATGATCAAATTCAAAGTCTAGCCATGAGCCTCTATAAGGAATAAGTCTGGCAGAATAAAGAAGCTTGCCAGATGAATGAGTTTTCCCTTTGTCATGATCGAAAAAAACACCAGGAGATCTATGAAGCTGACTAACAACTACTCTCTCTGTTCCATTGATAATAAAAGTACCATTATTTGTCATTAGAGGGATTTCCCCAAAAAACACTTCCTGCTCTTTAATATCACGAATTACGGGCTCTTCACCCTCTTCAGTAGGTGTATCATAAATAACAAGCTGTACTGTCACCTTGATAGGAGCAGCATAACTCATACCTCGCTGTCTGCATTCATCGACATCATATTTTGGTTTTTCCAGAACATAACCAACATAAGATAATTCACTTATTTCTTTAAAATCTCTAATTGGAAAAACACTATTAAAAACTCCATGTATTCCGATATCTTCCCGCTCATCAACAGGAACGGCTGCTTGCAAAAATTTATCATAAGACTTTTTTTGCAATTCAATCAAATGTGGAATTTCAATAACATTTTCTAATTTAGCAAAACTTTCTCTGTGACGTAGACGTGACTGAACTATGGTTGCCATGTTTTAGCTCCCCGTTTTTATAGAAGGGTGCAACGAAAAATATCCCTGAAACTGGAAATTTAACAATTTCGAGCCACAGGGAAAATTTTTCTTTACAACATTTAAGGTCTTTTCGACCCGGTATAAACCATTAAACCGTTGAAGCATTAATGCTACTTCAACTCAACACTTGCGCCAGCTTCTTCAAGTTTCTTTTTGGCTTCTTCTGCTTCATCTTTAGATACAGCTTCTTTAACATTTTTAGGCGCACTGTCCACAAGTTCTTTTGCATCTTTAAGACCAAGACTTGTGAGTTCTCTTATTACCTTAATAACATTAATTTTCTTATCGCCAGCTGCTGTAAGAACTACATCAAATTCTGTTTTTTCTTCTGCTACATCAGCATCAGCAGCTACAGCAACACCAGCACCAGCTACAGCTACAGGTGCAGCTGAAACGCCCCATTTTTCTTCAAGTTCTTTTGTTAAAGCGGCTACGTCCATTACAGACAGATTGCTAAGATATTCTACTACTTGTTCACGAGTAATGTCAGACATTATAATTCTCCCATTTTTTTAAAAGGTTTTTTTAAACCAATATTGATAGTTCCAATACCACATCAAGTGATAATTTATTCCTCTAATTGTCGTCTACGAGCATCAAGCAAATATACAAAAGTTGTAGCTCCGGCACTGAGTAAACGAACAAACCCTGTACCCGGTTCCATAAATGTCGCGAGCAAAGTACCAAGAAGCTCATTTTTGCCAGGCATTTTAGAAAGTGAAACAACTCCCTGTTCATCAAGTACCTTACCATCCAACACTGCACATTTTACTTTTAAAGCACTATGTTTTTTGGCAAAATCAATGACAACTTTTGCCGGTGAAGCCGGATCATCATATGACCAGGCTACAGCTGTTGGATTTATAAGATATGGCTGAACGGCATCGTGGAAGCTTTCATCTTTTACAGCTATTTGTACAAGTTTATTTTTTACAACTTTATAGTCTATACCAGCTTTGCGAAATTCATCTCGCAAAATTGTCATATCCTCAACATTTAAACCTCTGAAATCAGTCATCACAGCAGAAGCCATGCGATCAAATCTTTCTTTGATTTCAGTTATTTCCTGTGTTTTTTGAGCTTTATTCATTCCGCTAACCTATACTTTCTTATCTTTAAGATAGGCTGGATCAATTTTAACTCCAGGTCCCATTGTAGAAGAAAGAGTTATACTATTTAAATATGTCCCTTTAGCAGCTGCAGGCTTAACTCTAACAATTTCTCTTAAAAGAGCATCAAGATTCTCTTCAAGTTTTGTTACTTCAAATGAAGCTTTACCTATTGGAGCATGAACAATACCGGCTTTTTCAACTCTGTACTGAACTTTACCGGCTTTAACTTCCCTGACAGTGTTTGCAACATCCATTGTTACAGTACCAGTTTTAGGATTTGGCATAAGACCTCTTGGTCCTAAAATTTTACCAACCTTACCAACCTGAGCCATCATTGGAGGAATTGCGATACATGCATCAAAGTCGGTCCAGCCGCCTTTGATTTTCTCTACCATATCTTCTCCGCCAACAAAATCCGCACCAGCATCAAGAGCCTCTTTTTCTTTTTCACCTGAAGCAAAAACGAGTACTCTTACTGTTTTACCCAAACCATTAGGTAGTACAACTGCGCCCCTGACCATCTGATCAGCATGTCTTGGATTTACTCCAAGCTTGATTGCAACATCAACTGTTTCGTCAAACTTGGCAACTGCATTTTCTTTTACTTTTGCAACTGCATCAGTAACAGAAAACAACTCTAAATTGTCAAATTTTTCGTAGGCATTTTTCAACCTTTTTGACTGTTTTCCCATATCGGCTTTTGCCTCCCATGCGGTCAATTATCCGCGTGGTAAAGATTCTTCAAAATGAAAAATCGAAAACTATGCTTCTATTTCCAGCCCCATTGAACGGGCTGTACCTGCAACAGTTTTAATTGCAGATTCTAAACTTGTAGTATTTAAATCAGTCATTTTCATTTCAGCAATTTTGCGAATTTGATCCTGAGTTAATTTACCAACTTTGGTTTTATTAGGTTCTGGAGATCCTTTAGCAATTCCCATCTCTTTCAAAAGAAGTCTTGCTGTAGGAGGAGTTTTAGTTATAAAAGTAAAACTTCTATCAGCATATACTGTTATTATTACCGGAATAAGCATTGCTTCTTCTGCCTGAGCCTGTGTCTTGGCATTAAAAGCTTTGCAGAATTCCATAATATTAACACCGTGCTGTCCCAAAGCCGGTCCAATTGGAGGTGAGGGATTTGCTTTACCCGCAGGAACCTGAAGTTTAATTTGTCCTATTATTTTTTTCATCTTAAATAATCTCCTCGAAATTCTCTCATTAACTGGAAAGCTTTTCGACTTGTGTATAACCCAGCTCAACCGGAGTTGCTCGTCCAAAAATACTTACGAGTACAACAACTTTTTGTTTATCAGGTTTAACTGCTTCTACTGTACCATTAAATCCGCCAAACGCACCATCAATAACTTTGACAGTATCTCCTTCATCAAAATGAACAACAGCTTTGGGCGCTTCACCACTTTGCTGCATTCTATTTTTAATGTTCGCAATTTCTACAGGAGAAACTGGAGTAGGACTTTGATTACCAACAAAATTACTGACTTTATTTGTATCTTTTACAATATGCCATGAAGTATCATTTAATTCCATTTCAACAAAGAGGTAACCCGGAAAAAATTTTCTCTCGGCTATTCTCTTTTTTCCTCTTACAACCTGTTGAACAGTTTCTGTAGGAAGAAGAATTTCACCAAACATATCTTCAGCATTTGCATTCTTAATATTTTCAAGAAGTGCCAGCTTAACCTTAGATTCATAATTTGAATGAACAATAACAGCGTAATATTTCATATTTCCGCCCTCGTTTTTTATATCCTGTTCATTAGAATCCATGTTTTACCTTCGCAATCTTTAAATCTTAAATATTTATCTAGTAGATAAACCCTGTAAGCCAGGACCAGAAAGCATCAAAAGCTGCAACTATTAAAGCTGAAATTACGGATACTACAATAACAACAACTGTAGACTGGGAAAGTTCTTTACGACTTGGCCATGTAACCTTTGAAAGTTCTGTAACTATCTCAACAACAAGTTTATTAACCCCTGGATGTTTCCATAAATAAAATGCAAGACCAGCAGCAATACCGCCACCGGCAAGAAATACAATTGCACCGTTTGGAGCAGGAACCTGAACAAACTTCAGATTGAGAGCTGTCCATAAAGTCCCTGTCATTTTGACAAGCAACCACCCGGCAACAAAAGTACCTACTATAAAAGTAAGATGGACATATTTCATAAGTCCAAAAGTAGCTACTGTCTGATTGTTTTCTGCCATAGTATTCCTATATTCCTTAATTTATGCAACCGCAGGCCAGGAGGGACTCGAACCCCCAACATCCGGATTTGGAATCCGGCGCTCTACCAATTCGAGCTACTGGCCTATAGGCAAACCTTGTAATACCCTGCTATTTTGTCTCGCGATGCTCTGTATGTTTCTGGCATCTGGGACAATACTTATTAAAACTAAGTTTTGCCGGGGTATTTCTTTTATTTTTTGTTGTTGTGTAATTACGCTCTGAACATTCACGACAACCAAGTGTAACTATAACTCTATTTCCGGCCATTATATTCCATCTCCTGGATATTAAATAATATCACTCAATAATTTTAGAAAGAACACCTGCACCAACTGTGCGGCCACCTTCGCGGATTGCGAAACGCATTCCATCTTCCATGGCAA
>JAFGVO010000266.1 GCA_016937935.1 Deltaproteobacteria bacterium
ATTCATAAGCTGTCGGTATGGATGTTCCAAACCGGCCCTCTATTTTTTTATTTTTTTCTACAGGCTGTACAGGCGTTGTATCATTAGTGGCTTCAACTTTTGAAGGTTTAGGCCTGGTGTTATTATCTTTCCGTTTTGTGGATACTGATATTTGTTTGATTGTAGTGTCCATTGTCTTTTTGATATCTGTTTCCGGCTCTATTTCGGTTTCTATTATCGGGTTATTTTCAGCAGGCTGTTTCAATTCCGTGTGATTAGTTTGCACTGGTGTAATGGCTGTCTGAGGCTGTGTTATAACAGGTGGAACAACGATATTTTTATTTTCATCTTTTTTTGAAAGTACAAATAAGACTACAGCAGCAAACAATACAATTATTGTGGCCAGCCCGATGATTGCATATAATAGTGTTTTACTATTGTTTAATGCAGCCGTTTGAATTGCCAGAGTGTTGATGTCATATCCGGTGCTTGAACTTTTGATACTATTTGAACTCGAAGAAGTGTCATTTGGGTTTAACGCCTGCCCCTTTATTCTTTGAATTTCAGAAATAGGCTTTGCGGAGAGATGATGGGGTGTTTCGTCAGCCGTTGTTGTTATGGTGACTGGTGCCGAAGGTATTTCGATGTGTGTGATACAAGTCAATGCAGTTATCATCTCGCTGGCACTGGCGTATCGATCATTTGGATTTCTCGCCATCGCTTTGTTTATAATTTCTTCAACTTGTTTTGGGATGGCGGGATTTATACTCCTTGGAGGTAAAAATTCCTGGGTCATTATATTTGCAATTATATGAGCCGGGGTATTGCCCTGGTAGGGTGTTCGTCCTGTCAATCCCTGATACAGGATTGCTCCTACTGCATATAAATCAATTTGCCCGGAAACATCTTTTGATGCTGCTATCTGTTCAGGAGCCATGTAGTATGGTGTTCCCATCATCATGCCTGTTTGAGTTTTTATTGAATCGTCATTATCCAAAAACTTGGCTATTCCGAAATCGAGCAATTTAACAAAGTTATTTCTGTCCCCCATTTTTGTAATAAAGATGTTGTCGGGCTTAAGATCCCGATGAATAATGTTTCGTTCATGAGCAGCTTCAAGGGCGTGAAGGGTTTGAATAAGAATATCTATTAATTCTGGAGTGGATAATTTTTGTTGTTTTAATAAATCTGAAAATGGTGATCCAAAAAGCAGTGGCATAACAATGTACTCTCCATGCTCTGAATCGTGTCCCATATCCAGGATGTCACAAATGTAATCGCTCTCGATTGTACCGGCAGCCTGTGCTTCCTGCCTGAAACGTCTAAGCATCTCTTTATCGTTAGTCCATTGGGGAAGCAAAACTTTGATAGCTACTTGTCTGCCGCTGTCAATTCTGACGGCGGTGTAGACTTTGCCCATACCTCCCTCACCTAAAATGTCTTTTAAAATATATTTTTTATCCAGAATAAATAATTTTGAGTCGTCACCGTGGGCTAATAATGTATCATTGTATTCCATTGCGATAAATTGTATTCCATTGCGATAAATATTAATCAATTGCAACAAATATTATTGTATTTGCGTTTTGTTTGCAATATATTACGTCATTAAATTTTCCTGGCTATATCATTTATGGGTACAAAAAAACTTTATGGCTTATTCAGATAAACAATCTATCAATACAACTAAAAGTAATAATGTTGACATATTTGGAATATCCTCCGCCAAGCCAATGTTATGGTTGGCTCATCAATCAACTTATGAAACAGTGGGGCTTGATAAAAGGTTTATAGTCTCTCCTATGACTGTTGGCAGAAGTAAAAAAAGTCAATTTGTTGTCTCAGATCACAAGATGTCAGGGGTTCATTTTGTCATCAGGTTAAATTTAAAAAAAGAAGTATATGAAATTAAAGATCTGAACAGTACTAATGGCACTTATGTAAACGGTAAAAAGATTTTTGGCGCCATATCTATTGTGGATAATGATGTTGTAAGAGCAGGAAATACAGTTTTTGTTTTTACAGATCATGATGAACCTGCCTTGTCTGCAGACAAATCGTCCAGCTGGCCTTTTATTGGAAGGTTTTATTCTGGTGAGTTGTACACTAAATTGCAGGAAGCAGCGTTATCAAGACGCCCGGTTTTATTAACTGGTCCAAGTGGTTCAGGAAAAGAGCTGGCAGCAAAAGAGTTAACACAAATTAAAAGTAAACAAAAAAACAGTACTATAAAAATAGTGGTTCATAATGCTGCAAACTTTTCATCTGAAGAGGAGGCTCAGGCTACAATTTTTGGTGTTGAAAAAAATATTTTCACATCTGTACAAGAACGTGCCGGTCTAATAGAAAACGCAGAGGGTGGTGTTTTATTTTTGGACGAAACCCATAATTTGTCCCCATCACTGCAAAAAAGTCTATTAAGAATAGTGGTTGATAAATGCCATAGCCGTATTGGATCTACAAAAAACACTCATATAGATGTTGACTTTATTTTTGCATCAAACGAACAGGCCCCTTTGTATGGGCTGGTGCCTGATTTAAAAAATCGTTTATTTGTAATCGAAATTGCTCCACTGACAAAGCGTCGAACTGATATTCCAGAATTGTTTTTATCGGTGTTAAAAAATAAGATCTGCCTATATGGCTTGTCTAAATGTCTTGATGAGTTTCTGATGGCAGATCATTTTGAAACCATGTGTATTGATGGTTTCCCTGATGATAATGTCAGAGGCATAATTGATTTAGCAGATAAAATATGTGTTTCTATCGCAGCAGGAAAAGAGCCCCAAAAGGCATTACAAACCGTGTTTAGAAATCGATTTGGCAATAGTCCTGTTGCTGCCCGCTTAAGTGTTAATGATGACACGGGGTCTTCTCATTACGATAAAAACAAAAATTTGATTTTAAATATTTATCATAACAACAACAATATTTCTGAAACCGAAAAACTACTTAAACAGCAAGGTATTCGTTGTTCCCATCGGTGGTTGAGTCACTATCTTAAACAATGGAATTTACAAAAATAGTTTAAGTCAGAAGATCAA